>DASQPR010000716.1:0-6448 GCA_035643815.1 Micromonosporaceae bacterium
GTCGTGGCCCGACTCGACGACGTCGATTTGGGTGGCCGGGGCGGTCGGTCGGAAAATCGCTTCTTCGGCCGACTCTGCGACGCCGTGGCTGAGCGTCATCACCCTCCTTCTGATACATGCGCATCACGATCGTGCGACCAATTGTAGAATGATTCAGCGCCGTCTGGCCGCTCCGCTGAGGTCCGTGCGGGTCTCATCGGTGCGATTGCAGCTGATTATCTACGCAACCTTGACGGATGACATCCGATCTGTAGAACATGGTAGCGGTGCTTCCACCGGCAGGAGGACAGCCGATGACCAGTCTCGCCATGCACGGATCGTCCGTGGATCCGGAGCATGTGCGTCCGGAGCACGTGGACGCTGATGAGGTGATGGCGCCCGTTCACGTCGAATTTCGGACCGCCCCGGAGACATACCGTCATTGGCGCCTTGACGTCGACGGCGAGATCGCCACGCTGTCCATGGACGTCGACGAGCGTGGTGGTCTCGTCTCCGGATACGAGCTGAAGCTGAATTCCTACGACCTCGGCGTCGACATCGAGCTTTACGACGCGGTGCAGCGGCTCCGATTCGAGCATCCCGAGGTGCGCACGGTGATTATGACGAGCGCCAAGGACAAGACGTTCTGCGCCGGCGCGAACATCCGGATGCTGGCCGCATCGGCCCACTCGTGGAAGGTGAACTTCTGCAAGTTCACCAATGAGACCCGCAACGGCATGGAGGATGCCAGCGCGCATTCGGGCCAGGTTTATCTCGCCGCGCTGAACGGGACGGCCTCCGGCGGCGGCTACGAGCTTGCGCTGGCCTGCGACCACATCATGCTGATCGACGATCGATCGTCGGCGGTGTCGCTGCCCGAGTTGCCGCTGCTCGGCGTGCTGCCGGGCACGGGTGGGCTGACTCGTATCGTCGACAAGCGACACGTACGACGCGATCGCGCCGACTACTTCTCGACAAAGTCGGAGGGCCTCGTCGGCAAGAAGGCCGCCGATTGGAATCTCGTCGACGAGGCGGTGCCGCGCGCGAAGTGGGCCGATGCCGTACGGGAACGGGCGGCCGACCTGGCCAGCCGATCGTCGCGACCCGTTGGTGCGACCGGGATCGCGCTCGCGCCACTGGACAAGACGCGAGAAGCCGACGCGATCGCCTACCGCTACATCAAGGCGACGCTCGACCGGTCGTCCGGCACCGTCGACATCAGCATCCGCGGGCCGGAGTCGGACGCACCGGCGGACGTGGCGGGCGTACGCGATCAGGGCGTCGACTTCTGGACGCTTGCGATGACTCGGGAACTCGACGACCTCATTCTCGACCTGCGAACGAACGAGACCGAGCTTGGCACCTGGGTGTTCCGTACGACCGGCGACGTGGATCGTGTCCTCGCCTACGACGCCCTGTTGCTGGACAACGCGGATGACTGGCTGGTCAACGAGATCGTGCTCTACCTCAAGCGCACCCTGAAGCGGCTCGACGTGACGAGCCGCAGCCTCATCACACTGATCGAACCGGGCAGTTGCTTTGCCGGGTCGCTGTTCGAGATCGTGCTGGCCGCGGATCGGTCGTTCCATCTCTTCGGCGTCTTCGAGGACGTGGATCCGGATGCGACGCCAGCGGTCGTCGTTGTCGGCCAGATGAACGCCGGCCCGCTGCCGATGGGTAACGGTTTGACGCGGCTGGCGACCCGCTTCTACGGCGACGACGACGCGCTGGCCGCGGTGAGTCGAAGAATCGGCGCTCGGTTGGAAGCCGACGACGCCGAGGGCCTCGGCCTCGTGACGTTCGCGCCCGATGACATCGACTGGGCCGAGGAGGTGCGGATGGCCATCGAGGAGCGGGCCAGTTTCAGCCCCGACGCCCTGACCGGACTCGAAGCCAATTACCGTTTCGCCGGCCCGGAGACGATCGAGACGAAGATCTTCGGGCGGCTGTCCGCGTGGCAGAACTGGATCTTCTACCGTCCGAACGCGTCCGGACCCGACGGAGCCTTGCGCAGGTTTGGCACGGGGCAGCGGGCCGATTTCGACCGGAAGCGAGTCTGATCATGACACATGGCGCCGACTACTCGGAGAAGATCCCGAACAACGTTGAGTTGCATGAGGATCGACGGCTGCAGCGCGCGTTGGAGTCCTGGCAACCGAATTTCCTCAACTGGTGGGAGTCGATGGGGCCGACGCTGCCGACGCAGGACGTCTACCTGCGTACGGCGATCAACGTCGGCCGGCAGGGCTGGGCGCATTTCGGCCACGTCGCGATGAAGGACTACCGGTGGGGCATCTTCCTCGCCGAGCGCGACGCCGATCGCCGGATCGGTTTCGGTGAGCACAAGGGCGAGCCGGCCTGGCAGAAGGTCCCGGGCGAGTATCGGGCCGAGCTGCAGCGCCTGATCGTCATCCAGGGTGACACCGAGCCAGCGTCGGTCGAGCAGCAGCGCAACCTCGGCGCCACCGCTCCGAGCCTCTACGACCTGCGCAACCTGTTCCAGGTCAACGTGGAAGAGGGCCGGCACCTGTGGGCGATGGTCTATCTGCTGCACGCCTATTTCGGCCGCGCCGGCCGTGAGGAGGCCGAAGAGTTGCTACACCGCAACTCCGGCTCCGAGGACGCGCCGCGCATCCTCGGCGCGTTCAACGAGGAGACGCCGGACTGGTTGTCGTTCTTCATGTTCACGTACTTCACCGACCGGGACGGCAAGTATCAGCTGGGCACGCTGAAGGAGCCCGCGTTCGACCCGTTGTCGCGCACGTGCGAATTCATGCTGAAGGAAGAAAGCCACCACATGTTCGTGGGCACGACCGGCATCGACCGCATCGTGGAACGTACGGTCCAGGTCATGCTCGAGCACGACACCGACGATGTCGCCGGGTACGGCGTGATCCCCCTTGACGTGATCCAGAAATATCTGAACTTCCACTACAGCGTCTCGCTCGACCTCTTCGGCGGCGAAACGTCGACGAACGTGGCGAATTACTACACCGCCGGCCTCAAGGGTCGATGGTCGGAGGACCGCCGCAAGGACGACCATCGCCTGACCGATGACTCCATCATGGTCGATCCGCTGATCGACGGCGACATCGGCCAGACCGAGGTGTCCGCGCTCGTCGGGCTCAACACCGATCTCCGACGCGAGTACATCTCCGACTGCCGTAATGGCGTCAACCGCTGGAACAAGATCCTCGACGAGGCCGGCCTGCAACGTCGGCTCCGGCTGCCCAGCATCGCGTTCAACCGCAAGGTGGGTGCATTTGCCGGCATCGAGGCGACACCGGACGGCCAGAAGCTCTCGGCCGACGACTGGCAGCAACGGAAGGGTCAATGGCTGCCGACCGACGTGGATAAGACTCACGTCCGTTCGTTGATGCGGCCCGTGCATGAACGCGGCAAAATAGCGAGCTGGATCGCACCACCTCGCAACGGCATCAACAACCAGCCGTTCGACTACGACTATGTCCACCTCCTCTAACGGGTCCATCTCCTCTAACGGGTCCACCTCCTCCGACGGGCGCGCGATTGCCATGGCAGAAGTCTTCAACGCCAGCCGATATCTGCTCGATCGGCACATCGACGGCGGGGCGGGCGCACGGCTCGCGCTGACCGGAGTCGGTGGCGACTACACGTACGCCGATCTGCACGATCGCGTACGCCGGACGGCCGTCGCGTTGCGTGGCCTCGGGCTGGAGCCGGAGCAGCGAGTCTTGATCCTGATGGCGGACGGACCGGATCTCGTCACCTTGTTCCTGGCCGCACTGCGCATGGGTGCGATCCCGGTGCCGATATCGACGATGTTGCGCGCCGATGGCGTGGCCGAGTTGCTCGACGACTCCCGGGCACGGCTGCTCGCCGTTAGCCCGGCGTTCGCGGAGATCGCGACGAAAGCGATCGGCGAACTCGGCGACGCCTCGGACCTGCGCGGTGTCGTTACCGCTGGTGCCGGCATCGATGCGATCGGCGGGCTGCCCGCCCACGACATCGACCAGCTGATCGCGGACGTTGAGGACGACGCGGACGCGGTCTACCGTACGAGCGCCGACTCACCGGCGTTCTGGCTCTACACGTCCGGGACCACGGGCAAGGCGAAGGCCGCGATGCATCGGCACGGCGCCATCGAGGTCGTCTGCGAGACGTACGGTGCCCAGGTCCTCGGCATCCGGCCGGACGACCGGTGCCTATCGGCGGCGAAGATCTTCTTCGCGTACGGCCTCGGAAACTCGCTGCTCTTCCCGCTCAGCGTCGGTGCGACGGCCATACTCGAACCGATGCCGTCCCGACCCGACACGATCGCGGCGCGGGCCACGGAATTCGGTGCCACGCTCTTCTTCGCCGGACCAACGTTCTTCGCCAACATGCTGCGCGCCGGCCTCCCGAGCGATGCGCTGGGTGACGTACGGCTGGCCGCATCGGCCGGCGAGCCGCTCCCCGCCACGCTCTATCGGCGCTGGACGGAGCACTTCGGGGTCGACATCCTCGACGGCATCGGGATGACCGAGATGCTGCACATCTTCCTGTCCAATCGCGAGGGCGAGGTGCGACCGGGCACGACCGGCGTCGCCGTTCCCGGCTATGACCTGCGGATCGTCGACGAACGTGGGTACGAAGTGCCGACCGGCACCGCGGGCACGCTGCTCGTGCGGGGCGACTCGACCGCGGTCGGCTATTGGTCGCGCTATGACGCGAGCCGGCAAGTGTTCCAGGGCGACTGGCTGCGCACCGGCGACACGTACGTCGAGGATGCCGACGGGTTCTACACCTGCCTCGGCCGCAGCAACGACATGCTCAAGGCCGGTGGCATGTGGGTGTCACCGGCCGAGGTGGAGGAGCGCCTGCTCGCCCACGACGCGGTCGCCTCGGCGGTGGTGGTCGGCGCGCTCGACACCGACGGGCTGGAGAAACCGGTCGCGTACGTGCAACTGCATGGCACCGTCGCCGCGACGGAAAGCGAACTCATCGACTTCTGCCGGGCCGGCCTGCCGTCCTTCAAACGGCCCCGTCTGGTCGTGTTCGTCGATTCCTATCCGACGACCGCGACCGGGAAGATCCGCCGGGTCGAGTTGCGCGCGCTCGCGACCGCCGCGCTGATCGAAACGGCCGCGAGCGATGCAGAGGTGGCACCCACCGACGGCGCGACCGATCCGGGCGAGACGGCGGCGAGCGTCTGATGCTCGACGGGCGGCCGCTGATCGACGTACATCTGCACGCGGCACGATTGCCGACCCTCAAGCCGGCGTGGCAGCAGTGGGCGCACGATTTCGGTGGAACGGCGATCATCGAGCGGGTCTACGACGCCGACGGTACGGTCGATCCGGTCCGCTTCGACGACTACCTCGCGGAGGAGGGCGTCGACATCGCCTGCTTGATGAGCGAATACAGCCCGAAGGTGACCGGGATCCAACCGGTCGAGGATGTTCTGCCCATCACGGCACATAATCCGAGCCGGATCAAGCTGATCGCCAACGTCAATCCCCATCTGCACTACCCGGTCGCGGACGAGGTGCAACGACAGCTCGATCTCGGCGCGGTGGCTCTGAAGATCCATCCCGTACACGCTGGGATAGCGGCGAACGACAACGCGCTCTACCCGGCGTACGAACTGTGCCAGTCGCTCGGCATCCCGGTCGTCTTTCACTGCGGCACCAGCACATTTCCGGGATCCCGCAACACATTCGCCGACCCGATCCTTCTCGACGACGTGTTGCGCGACTTTCGCCGACTGGACCTTGTACTTGCCCATGGCGGCCGGGGCTGGTGGTACGACGCCGCGGCCTTTCTCGCACTGTCCAACGATCACGTCTGGATCGAGCTGTCCGGACTGCCGCCGTCGCGGCTGCGCGAATATTACGCGCGTCACAATTGGTCGCGGCTCAGCCGGCGTTTCATCTTCGCGACCGACTGGCCGGGAGTTCCCGGCATCGCCGCGAACGCGAGCGCCGTCGCATCGCTGTGCGACGAGGAGACAGCGGGGTTGGTGTTGGCCGGAAACGCCGCTCGCGTCTACAACCTGAAGATCGCGGCCTGACGTTTCGGATGCCACGATTTCGGCCCGTGTGAAGCGCGCGCCGACGGGCGAAATCTACCGCTGTCGTACCGTCTCGTAGTAGGCGAGCTTGCGCTCGATATAGCGCTGCTGTTCGCGCAGGCTGGCAATCTGCGTCCGGACCCGCCGTCGGTGCTCCTGCAGAAGCTCGATGCGTTCGTGGATCGTGTGATCACCGGCCCGTGCTAGCTCGGCATAGCGGGCGACGTCAGCGACCGGCATGCCCGACTCGCGCAGGCAACGGGCGACGCTGAGCTGCTCGAGGTGCTGGTCGGTGAAGCGCCGTCGGCCGGCCGTGTCCCGGCCGACCGGGTCGAGAAGCCCGACCTTCTCGTAATACCGCAGCGTGTCGATGGATAGACCGGTCTCCTCGACCACCTGGGCCGGCGTGTAAGCACTCATGCCAGGAGCTGTCATCCG
>DASQPR010000717.1:0-2741 GCA_035643815.1 Micromonosporaceae bacterium
GACCGCCTGACGGCGACGTGGGCCGACAAGGACGATGCCGCGGCGCAACACTACTGGGCGAAGAAGAATCCGGCGAGTATCGACGGGCTACCGGCCATGCCGCCCGCGCGCGAGCCAGCCGAGCGTTGATCGAACCGCCGCCCGGTCGCGACCGGGCGGCGGTCGAGTCGCCGCAGCGTTACGGATTTGGTGACTGGCGGTTCGCGGCCGGCCATTCCCTGTCGTTCCAGGCCACCGGCTGTGCGCCGACCGGATCGAACTCGATCGCTGGATCGTCGGTCTGTACGAGGCAGATCATGCGCCGTCCGAGCAGTAGAGCGCCGCGAGCGCGGGACGCGATGATGTCGAGGACGAGCTGCGCCGAGCGGGAGCGGTGCGCCGCGAACACGTCATAGCCGGTGAACACGAGAACCAGTCCGGCGCCGTTACGCGCCCAGCCGTATTCGCCGTCGACCACATCCCGGAGGCAGTCGTTCAACGCGTCCAGATTGCGACCGTAGTAGTCGGGAAACGCGAGTGCGTCCGCGATGGCCGCGTGCATCCGATCGTCGTCGGTCCACGAGGATGCGTCGACCGACACGATCTGATAGCCATGTGCTCGCAACGCAGCCACCGTTTGATCGAGCAACTCCGGCCGCCAGAACAGCGTCACCGCCGATTCGGCCAGCAGTCGGTAGGCCGGGTCACCACGACGCCCGTCGCCCGCATCGTCGTCCGCGGTCACGGACGGATCGAACACAGCCATGGCTTGTGAGCCTAGTCGTCTACGGCGCTGATTCGCGTGAGATCACGCCCCGGCTACGCGGCGAGGTCGGGCTCCCCGGCGGCGTGGCGGGCGGGCGGCGGCTCCGGCCGGAGCTTGGGCCGCATCGCCGCGACCAGCATCGTGACCACGACGCCCACGAGGGCGTACGCCCCGAGCGTCCACAGCGGCCGGCTGACACTGGCGGCCGGGAAGTACACGATGGTGCGTACGGCCTCGGTCCCGGCCCCAGGCGGCAGCCACGGTCCGATGGCGGACCAGAACGGCGGCAGCAGCACCGCCGGGTAGGCGCCACCGGCACTGGGGTTTCCGAGGACGACGAAGATCAGGATGGCTAGTGCAATGCCGACGATGTCGAGGAGCACTTGCAGGGCCATGGTGAATGCTCCGACCGCGAAGACGAGCAGCGCGCCCAGCCACCACAGCGCCAGGAAGTGGCCGGATAGCGCGGACAGGATCGTCTCGGCGATCAGCGCGCCGCCCAGACCCGAGATGATGGCATAGAGAGCAAGAGTCGCCAGCCGAAGCACGCCACGAGTCGGGCTGGTCGGCCGGGATCCCCTGGCGATGCCCAGGATCGCGGCGACGAGGTAGCCGCCGACCATCCACCCGACGACGAGATAGAACGCGGACAACCCGCGCGCATCGCCACGCCCGGCCGGAATCACGTCGGTGGCCACGAGCGTACGGCCCTGACTCTGATCGACACGCCCGACGACGCTGACCAGGGCGGTGCTGACGGCTGCTCCGGCGGCACTGGCGACCTGCAGCTGATCACTACTGCCCGAACCAAGCAGCAGGACCCCGTACACCGTTCGGTCATTCAGCAGCGCACGCGCGGCGGCGGCGTCGGATGCGGCCCGCGCCTTCAATGGATGGCCCGGCAGTTGGTTGAGGCGGGCAACCGCCTGATCCACCGCACCGGCCGGCGCACCCGCGGGCGCGACGACCGCGATCGGGATGTTGCGAGGTTTCGGGTCATGGAATGCACCGAGGTAACTCGCAATGAAGCCGAGCTGCAGCAGCAGAACGCCGAGCACCAGCACGAACGACCGGACCGTGATCGCATCGCGTAGTTCGGCGCGGACGCCCCGCTTCCCGGCAGTCCCACCAGCCGCGACGCCTTTGCCGGCCGAGGCAGTCCCGCCGGCTGTGTCTACGTCGCCGGCGGCGTCGGCGTCAGGCTCGTCCGCTGCGTGCGCCGGTCGGCCCGGACGACGCGCATCCGGCTGGGCCGATGGGGCCCGCTCCGGCTCCCGACTGGGCTCGGGTCCAGGATCCGGCGGTTCGTTCTCGGTCCGATGTGTCACGCTTTGTCATTTAACTCCCGTCGACACCATGACGGACCTGGATCTACACAGCTCGACTGGCTCGGCCGGTGCCGACGCGGCGAGGGACGGCCGGCGCGACGGCTGTCGCAACTCCGTGGCACGATCGGGCGGTGACCGACAGACCAAACGACATCCACGCACCCGCGATCGCGCCCTACGGCGCGTGGACCTCGCCCTTCACGTCCGAATTCCTGGTCGCTTCGGCGGTCCGGCTTGGCGGTCCGACCGCCATCGGCGCCGACCTTTACTGGACGGAGGGGCGGCCCACCGAGGGCGGCCGGCAGGTGATCGTGCGGCGGACGCCGGACGGGGTCACCGCCGACGTCACGCCGTCGCCGTTCAATGCCCGCACGCGCGTGCATGAGTACGGCGGTGGCGCCGCGATCCTCGACGTCGACGGCACGATCTACGCACCGAGCTTTGAAGATCAGAAACTTTACCGGGTACGGCCGGGCGAAGAGCCCGAGCCCGTTACCCACACCGAGGGTATGCGCTACGCGGACGGGATCGTGGACGCGGCCCGGCAGCGCTTGATCTGCGTACGGGAGGGTCACACCGGCGACGGAGAGGCAGTCAACACGATCGCAGCGATCAATCTCGCGACCGGCGACGAGACCGTTCTGATTGAGGGTCACGATTTCTTCGCC
>DASQPR010000718.1:0-3268 GCA_035643815.1 Micromonosporaceae bacterium
GGCGGCCACGCTGGCCGCGCCGATCGACGAGGACCAGATCACCGCGGCCCGGGCCGGTCAGCGTGCGATGGCCGACCAGTACGACGACGACGAGGAAGCGTGGGTCGAGGGGTTCGATCGCAGTCTCGTCGAGCGCGGCGGCGAGACGTTCCTGCGTCCGGATCCCGCGACCACGGCGGAACTGCGGCGGGCGATGGCCGAGCTCGATCTCGAGCCGGCCTATCGCGCATTGCGCTGCCCGTTGCTCGTCGTTCTCGCCACCGAGGACATGCCCGAGCAGGAACCGTTCCACGAGTTGTACGCGGCGCACCGGCGGTTCGTGGCGGATCGGCTCGCCACGGTCGACAACCGCTTCCTGCGGGTGCTGCCGCTGGCGCGGGCGAGCCATGCCATGGTGGCCGAGCGTCCCGGCGAACTCGCCGAGCTGATCGTCGAGTTCCTCGCATCCACTCGTTGAGCGGCCAGCGAGTCATCGAGCGGCTCGCGAGTGACCCGAGACTCGGCGATACATGATCATGGTTTTCGGGGAAAGATCGTGGCATGAGCAGACTTCAGGGGCGCGTCGCCTTCGTCACCGGCGCCGGCCGCGGCATTGGAGCCGCCACCGCACTCCGGCTCGCCGCTGACGGCGCCGCCATCGCGGTCGTTGACCGCGCCGAAGATGACACGGTCGACACCGTCAACGCGATCCGCGCGGCCGGCGGCACGGCCGTCGGACTCGACTGCGACGTATCGGTCGCCGAGCAGGTGGATACCGCCGTCAACGCCGCCGTCGACCACCTCGGTGGCCTCGACATCCTGGTGAACAACGCCGGCATTACTCGGGACAACCTGCTGTTCAAGATGACCGAGGACGACTGGGACGCGGTGCTCGGCGTGCACCTGCGCGGCGCGTTCCTGTGCTCGAAGGCGGCACAGACCCATATGACGGCCAAACGGTGGGGAAAGATCGTCAACCTGAGTTCGACCTCGGCGCTCGGCAATCGCGGACAGGCCAACTACTCCGCCGCGAAGGCCGGCATCCAGGGCTTCACCCGCACGCTCGCGATCGAGCTAGGGCCGTTCAACATCAATGTCAACGCGATCGCGCCGGGCTTCGTCGCGTCCGCGATGACCGACGCCACGGCCGAACGGATGGGAGTCACGGTCGACCAGTTCCGCGACACGGTTGCAGCCGCGACGCCGCTGCGGCGCATCGGCGTGCCCGACGACATCGCCCACGTCGTGGCGTTCCTGGTCAGCGACGATGCCTCGTACATCACCGGCCAGACCATCTATGTAGACGGCGGACCGCGCGGATGACCGAGATCCACGAACTGTCCGCTCTCGCCCAGGCCGCCGCCGTTGCGGACGGTGAGGTGAGCCCGGCCGAACTCGTCGAGCACTATCTCGCTCGCATCGAGGCGTACGGGGACGGCCTCGGCGCGTTCGTCACGGTGACCGCCGACGCCGCCCGCGCCGAGGCCGCCGCCGCGTTGCCCCGGCCCGAGCATGCCGGACCGCTCTACGGGGTGCCGACGGCCATCAAGGACAACACGACGACGGTCGGCGTACGGACGACGTTCGGCTCGAAGTCGTACGCGGACTTCGTGCCAGACGTCGACGCCCACTGTGCGGCGCTGTTGCGGGCGGCCGGGACGATCAGCCTCGGCAAGACGAACACGCCCGAATTCGGTCTTTCGGCCTACACCGACAACGATGTGATCGGCCCGGCCGTGACACCGTGGGATCGCGGCCGCAATGCCGGCGGCTCGAGCGGCGGCGCCGCCGCCGCGGTCGCCGCCGGCCTCGTCGCGGTGGCGCACGGCAACGACGGCGGCGGCTCGGTACGCATTCCGGCGAGCGCGTGCGGAGTGTTCGGGTTGAAGCCGGCCCGGGGGCGGGTCAGTCCGGGTCCGGTGGGCATCGACCTGTTCGGTCTTGGTGTGCACGGCGTCCTGGCCCGGCACGTCGGCGACGCCGCCGCGTATCTCGACGCGATGGCGGTGCCGATGATCGGCGATGCGAACTGGGCACCGCCGTTGCCGCCGGGCGAGACGTTCCTCGACGCGAGCCGGCGTGAACCGGGCCGGCTGCGAATCGCCCGCTATGCCGGCACTGGCCTGCCCGATGTCGTCGCGGATCCGGCATGCGTGGCGGCCTGGGAGGCGGCAAGCGGGGTGCTGGTCGGGCTCGGACACGACGTCGAAGACATCATCAATCCATTTCCGCCCGAGGTTGCCGGCATCTTCGATGTGATGTGGGCGTCGCAGTCACTGCTGTTCCCGGTGCCGCCGCAATCCGAGCCGGTGCTGCGCCCGGTGAGCCGGCATTGGCGGGAGCTGGGCCGCGCCACACCAGCCGAGGAGTTGGTAAGCGCGCTGGGTCGGCTGCAGATGATCGCCCGCGCGGTCGTCGAGTCGTTCGCCGCCTACGATGCGATCCTGACGCCGACGCTTGCGTTGCCGCCACAGTCGTCGGCATGGTTCGCCGCCGACGGCGATGTGCCGACGGAGCTCGAGCGCCAGGTGGCGTTCGCGCCGTTCGCCGCGACCGGCAACCTCACTGGCATGCCGGCGGCGAGCCTCCCGCTGTACTGGACGGCGGACGAGGTCCCGATTGGCGTGATGCTCACCGGGCGACCGGCCGGGGAGGCCGCGTTGCTGTCGTTGTGCGCGCAGGTCGAAGCGGCCCATCCGTGGTCGCACCGGTGGCCGCCGCTCTAACCGACCGGTCCCGACCGCGCCTGCCCTACGTGCGCAACATCCGCTCCGCGAGGTCCGCATGCAGCTGGCCAATGCTTTCCGGGGTACGGCTGCCGCCGGCCCGATACCATCGCGCGATGTCAATGGCGAGCGAGAGCAGCGCCAGAGCGGCGCCGCCCACGTCCGAGACGACGAACGCGCCCCGATCCACGCCGTACTCGATCGTCTCGCGTACGACCGCGTCGATGTCGCGCCGTAGCGCCGCGATCTCGGCGTAGTGCGCGTCGGAGAGCGCGCCGATCTCGTACTGGATGACGCGGGTGGGCACGTGCCAACGGGCGTGCCACGAGCTGAACGCGCCGACCATCGACCGCAGCCGCTCGACCGGTTCGTCGACGCCCAGGACCGAGGCACGGATGTGCGCGAGCGCATGCAGGTGGCCCACCAGGCTGATCCGGTAGAGCAGCTCCTCCTTCGACCGGAAGTGCACGTACACACCGGCCGGCGACAGGCCGGCGCGCGCGGCAATGTCGCGCGTCGTCGTGCCGTGATAGCCGCGCACGGCGAATTCTTGGGTCGCCGCG
>DASQPR010000719.1:0-3519 GCA_035643815.1 Micromonosporaceae bacterium
GACGCGGGCGCGGATCGCGAGTTCGGTGACCGAGTGCGGCGTGTCGGTGGTCATGATGCGTCTCCGTTACGGCAGCACGAGTTACAGCAGGACGAGATCGTCGCGGTGGACGACTTCGCGGTCGTAGCCGGGCCCGAGTGATACGGCGAGTTCGGCCGTCGACCGGCCCAACAAGCCCGGCAATTCGGCGGCGTCGAAATTCACCAGACCGCGCGCGACGGCCCGGCCCTCGGCGTCGACGAGATCAACCGGTTCGCCGGCGACGAATGTGCCGTTCACACCGGTGATCCCGGCCGGCAGGAGCGAGGCGCGGCGACCGACGACGGCCCGGACAGCGCCGTCGTCGAGGTGCAGGCGCCCGCGCGGCGTGGTCGCGTGCGCGAGCCAGAACAACCGCGACCGTGGGCGCCGAGCGGCTGGCTCGAAATACGTCCCGACGTCCTTGCCGGCGAGCGCCTCCGGCACGAGCGGCGCCGAGGTCAGGACGACCGGTATGCCGGCGCCGGTGGCGATCCGGGCCGCCTCGATCTTGGTGACCATCCCGCCGGTGCCGACGCCGGCCGACCCAGTTCGCCCGATCGCGACGCCGGTCAGGTCGGCCGGCGTGGCCACGACCTCGACCCGGCGGCTCGTCGGTAGCGACGGCTTGCCGGTGTAGAGAGCATCGACGTCGGACAGCAGCACGAGCGTGTCGGCGTGGATCAGCGCGGCGACGAGCGCGGCCAGCCGGTCATTGTCGCCGAAGCGGATCTCGTCGGTGGCCACCGTGTCGTTTTCGTTGACGATCGGTACGGCGCCGAGGTCGAGCAGGCGCCGCAATGTCCGGTACGCGTTGCGATACTGTGCGCGCCGGGTCACGTCGTCGACCGTCAGCAACACCTGTCCAACGGTGGTCGTGTGGACGGCGAAGGCCTCCGTGTACGCCCGCATCAGCAGTCCCTGCCCGACGCTCGCGGCGGCCTGCTGGGTGGCGAGATCGTTGGGTCGGCGGCGCAAGCCGAGCGGGGCGAGTCCGGCCGCAATGGCGCCCGAGGACACGATGACCACCTCGCGCCGCTCGCGGACGACGCCCACGAGGGCGTCGACGAGCGCGGTCACGCGCCCGCCGTCGAGGCCACCGGCGGTCGTGGTGAGCGACGACGAACCGACCTTGACCACAATCCGTCGTCCATCGGCCACACCCTGACGCATTTGCCCATTCTGCGCCGGTGCCTCGGGCGGCACACAATCGCTTTCCATATGGTGGAGCCGTGGACCGCCGCACATCCAAGACTCGGACGCCCGCCGCCGCATCCGATGGCGTGGAAGAGTACGTCGAGGCGGTGCTGGGTCTCGTCGAGCAAATCCCGCCCGGCCGGGTGATGACGTACGGCTCGATTGCCGAGTGGCTCGGTCGGGGCGGCCCGCGCCGGGTCGGCACGATCATGGCTCAGTACGGCGGCGGCGTCCCGTGGCATCGAGTCGTCAACGCATCGGGCCGACTCGTGCCAGGCCACGAAGTCGAGGCCCTGCGCCGCCACCGCGCCGAGGGCACGCCGATGCGCGGCCCGAATCGCGACCACGTCGACCTCGCGGCCGCGTTCTGGCATCCCGACGCCTGACGGCATCGGCCGGCGTCGGCGGACAGTTGCCGGCGTCGGCGGGCAGTTGCCGGCGTCGGCGGTCAGTGGCTGGCGTCGGCGGACAGTGGCCGGCATCGCCGGCATCAGTCAGCGGGTCGGCGGGTCAGCGCAGGGTGGAGTGCGGGCGAGCCTGCCACGACGTCCACAGCGGACGGTAGTTCCACCGATGCCAGAACGGCGTCGACAGCGGGTTCGTCGCCGAATGATGCAGCAATGTCACCGAGATGCCGGCCGCGTCGAGTTCCGCGTGGATAAATCTGGCCAGTGCCGCCCCGACACCGGCACTCCGCCGCCCCGGGGCGATCGAGAGGCATCCGAGGTATGCGATCCGGGCCGGGTCAGCTGCCACGAGCGCACTGATCCAGTCCGCGTCCGGTGGCCACGCGATCGTAAGCAGGCCGACGACCACGCCATTGGACTCCGCCACCCATGCCGACGGGCGCGCGTTATCCAGTTGTTCGACGACATCGTCACGGGCCCGGGCCGGCGACGAATCGCGGAGCGTGACGCCGTCGAACTGCGCGTCCCACCGGATCACTTCGAGTTGCAGCGCCGCCGCGGCATCGACGTCGCGTTCCATCAGGTCGCGTACGACGAGCCCCGGAGGCTCGGGCGACACCGGTGCCGGCCGGCCGGCGAGTCGCGCCGCCACGTGCACCCGAGCCGACAAGCCGTGGCGCAAAAACGTCCGGGTCATGGCCGTGTCCCGGCTGGGCCACATCAGACCGGCCCCGGTGTCGCCGCCGGCGTAGGCGTTGACATCCACCGGTCCGGGCCGGGACGCCCACTGGGCGAGCAGGCAATCCATCGCCGCTTCGGCGCTATACCCACCGCGATCAACTGCGAGCGGATCGCCGGCGACCCGTACGGAGACGAGGCTGTTGCTGGCCAGCGAGCCCCAGCTCGCCGACAATGAGTCGGGATCAACGGTGGACCATCGCGCAACGGCTACAGCGCCCGGAACCGCGAGTAGGGCCTCGTTGACCAGTCCGTATGTCGGGGTCGGCTCGGCGGTCGAGGGTGTCAGGCTGGGCACCGCGGCCGCCGGGATCAGTCCATCGATGGCGGCCATCCGAGCGTTGTGTACGGCCGTCAGCGCGGCGAGCTCGGCGTCGACCAAGCCCGTGGATCCGGCGGCTTCGGATACCTCGGTCATGTCGACCGACGCTAGCAGCGTCGGCAACAACGAGCGTCGGCCGACGTGCAGCCGCGGCCATCATACGGCGGCGGGAATTACGCGATGGCGGACACAAATTGGCGGCGGGCATCACACGCCGGCGGGCATCAGGCGGCGGCCGGCATCAAGCGCGGCCGGCATCAGACGGCGGCTGGCAATCCGGTCGAGGGCCGCGCGGTAGCGTGATGACCATGCCTGAGCTGCCTGGCGCCGCTGGTGAACCGATGCGGTTCACGCTCGACTGGGGTCGTCGGTATTCGCTCTGGGTATTCAACTTCGGGCTGGCATGCTGCGCCGTGGAGTTCGTCGCCGCCTCGATGAGCCGGCACGATCTGGCCCGGGCCGGCATCGATCCGAACGCCGCCGGGCCGCCGCAGATCGATCTCCTGGTCGTCTCCGGCACCGTCACCGACAAGATGGCCCCGGCCATCAAACGGTTCTATGACGAGATGCCCGAGCCGCCGCGCGTAATGTCGTTCGGCGCGTGCTCGAACTCCGGTGGCCCGTACTGGGATTCGTACTCGGTGACGAAGGGCGTCGACCAGCTCATCCCGGTCGACGTGTACGTGCCGGGCTGCCCGCCACGGCCAGAGGCGCTGCTGCGGGGCATCGTGCGCCTTCAGGACCGGCTCGCGGCCGAGCCGGGCGGCAACGTCGAGCCGGGCCGCCCGTCGCGGTCCGATCCGACCGCGCTCACCACTCCGTTGGTACGGCCGCCTG
>DASQPR010000720.1:0-2633 GCA_035643815.1 Micromonosporaceae bacterium
GCTCGGGCAACACCGACGTCGGCACCACCATCTACCAGGGCATGCAGGCGGACGCGCCGAACGCGCACTTCACCTTCTCCAAGGACGCTTCCGCGCCGATGACCGGATCGACGGTCGGCGTGGTGGTGGTCGGCGAGACCCCGTACGCGGAGGGCGTCGGCGACATCGGCAACGGGCGCACCGCGGACCTGTCCGCGGCGGACCGGGCCGCAGTGGACAAGGTGTGCGCGGCGATGAAATGCGTGGTGCTCGTCGTGTCCGGGCGACCGATGAACATCGCGCCGATCCAGGGCGAGGCGAGCGCGATCGTGGCCTCGTGGCTGCCCGGGACGGAGGGCGAGGGCGTGGCCGACACCCTGTTCGGCCGAACCCCGTTCACCGGCCGGCTGCCCGACACCTGGGCCAAGGCGATCGACACCGCTACCAGCCCGATCGACGTCGGCTCGCCGAACTACGACCCGCTGTACCCGTACGGCTGGGGTCTGCGCACCGACAGCGAGAAAGCCCGGGTGACCACGGTCCGCAACGACCTGGCCACACGCAGCGATCCCGCTGCGATAACCGCCACGGCGGCGCTGACCGGACTGATCAACGGGCAGGGCCACTGGAACGCGGACGGCTCGGTACACACGCCGGCGGCCGCCTTCGCGCTCCTGAGCCAGGCGGCCCCGGCGGTTATCGGTACCGACGCGAACAACGCCGCCGACGCGAACCTGCTCGTCTCGGTCGTCAGGGACCTCGCCCAGAACGCGATCGTCCCGGGCGGCGCGACGGCCATGACCGCCACCGCGTCGCTCACCTCCAATTCCGAGCACGATCTGTTGGTCGGTGATCCCACCACCGCCATAGCCGAGATGCGCCAGGCCTGGCAGACGGCGGGCGGCCAATGAATGCTCGTAACTGATCGCCCGTAAGACCGAGGCCCCGTCAGATCCCTGGCGGGGCCTTGTGAGTGCCGAAAATGTCATCCATGACCACCATATGAACCTGGTTAACCGCTAATCCAGCCGCGCGGTTGGTCGCCTGTACAAGTTTGATGCTGCCGGGGCCGGCCGGCTCGTGATACCGAGCGCGGGCACCGGCAACAGAGGGCGGCCAGCAACGCTCGCCAGAGGCGGCTCGACTCTGATCCGGTTAGTCCGCGCATCTCCGGCGGTACCGCGCAGAAGTACAGCACAGAAATACAGCAGCGAAAGGCACCGAACCGATCCGGCTCGGACCTTCATGCGCGGCCCGACATCGAACCAGACCACACCGAACCGCACCGCCAGTAATCCGCAGTTGAGCAGCACCGGGCGCGGCGGGTGACGGTACACCGCATCGGTCACCAGGTTGCTGGCGTGGCTGCAGAGGTCGGCAATGTCTTCCAGGCTCACCCCGCTGTCCGACAGCAACGAAACGAAGCTGTGCCGCAACGCGCGCGGGTTCGAGGCGGCCCCGTCCAGGCCGGCCGCCGCGGATGGTGTCTCTAGACCGTTGCGTCTGGAAGATCGTCCAGCGCGGACAGCAGCGCGGCCACGAACACGGGTACGTGCTCGAACGTGAACGCGAGCGGCGGCCGGACCTTAAGTACGTTGCCGGCACGCGCCGTCGTACCGATGAGAACGCCGCGGCGGCGCAGGCCATCCTTCAACGATGCCGCGGCGATCGCGTCCGGGCGCCGGGACGCACGATCGGTCACGATCTCGATCCCGTTCGCGAGCCCGGCGCCGCGCACGTCGCCGACGCGGTCGTTGCCTGCGGTGGCGGTACGGATCGTGGCGCGCAACGCTTCGCCCGTACGCTGCACCCGCGGCAGGATCTGCTCGTCGGCGAGCACGTCGAGCACGGCGTGCGCGGCCGCCATCGAGACCTGGTTGCCGCCGAACGTGGAGAAGAACACGGTGTGTTCGGCGAACCGCTCGACCAGCTCACGTCGGGTGATCACAGCGCCGACGGGCTGGCCATTGCCGATCGGCTTGCCGAGCGTCACGATGTCGGGCTCGATCCCGAACCGCTGGAACGACCACATCGCCGTGCCGGTACGGCCGTGACCGCCCTGCACCTCGTCGGCGATCCATAGGCCCCCGGCGTCGTGCGTGAGCCGCACCAGGTCCTGGACGTACGCGGGATCCAGGTCGTACACGCCGTCGCTCTGTAGCACGCCGTCCAGGATCGTGGCGGCGAGCGCGACGCCACGACCGGTGAGTCGGGCCAGTGCTTGGGCAAACCCATCGGCGCTGAGGTACAGGCCCCGATACGTGTCCGGCGGCAGCCAGGTGTCCACGTGATCGGCGCGGATGCCCGATGGCACCACCTCGGGCGACAGATCCGCGATTGCGTCGGTGATGCCGTGGTACGCGAAGTCGGTGCACAGCCCGCCACGGTTGCCGGTGTGCCGGCGAGCGATCCGCCAGGCGAGATCGTTCGCCTCCGAGCCGGAGTTCACGAACAACACGGTGTCGAGTCCGGGCGGGCAGGTCGCGATGAGTCGCTCCGCGAGTTCGATCGCGGCGTGGTGCAGGTACCGCATGTTCGTATTGAGCAGCCGCCACTGCCGAGCCGTTGCGGATGTCACGCGCGGATGGGCGTGGCCGACGCTCACCACGTTGTTGTACGCGTCGAGGTAGCGCCGGCCGCTGGTATCGACCATC
>DASQPR010000721.1:0-4766 GCA_035643815.1 Micromonosporaceae bacterium
CGTCCACAGAAGACACAATGCCTATGAAGACGAAGAGAAGTTTTCTAAAGAAACACAACAAGCAATCATCGCCTGAAGATCCACTTGTGCATGCCCATCACCGGACCGGGCCGCACTCGCGCAACCTCAGCTCGCGCCATACAGTTCGTTGGGCGTGCCCCGCACCGAATCGGGCGGGCCGCCCGTTGACACCTCGTGGAGGCCACCATGAAGTTCCGCGTTGAGCGCGACGTGCTCGCCGATGCGGTCGCGTGGACAGCGAAGGCGCTGCCGTCACGACCATCGGTTCCGGTGCTCGCCGGCGTCATGCTGCGAGTGACGGCCGGTCAGCTCCGGGTGTCCGGCTTCGACTACGAGGTGTCGAGCCAGGTGACGGTCGATGTGCACGGTGACGCTGACGGGGCGGCCCTGGTGTCCGGTCGGCTCCTAGCCGAGATCACCAAGGCGCTGCCGCCCAAGCCGGTGGAGATCGCGGCGGTCGGCAGCCATCTCGAGCTGGTGTGCGCGAGTGCCCGGTTCACTCTTCCGACGATGCCGGTCGAGGACTATCCGACGCTTCCGGACATGCCGGAGACCGCGGGCACCGTCGACGCCGCGACGTTCGCGAGCGCGGTCAGTCAGGTCGCGATCGCGGCCGGCCGCGACGAGACGCTTCCGCTGATGACCGGCGTCCGCATGGAGATCGACGGCGAGACCCTCGCGCTCCTCTCGACGGATCGGTATCGCCTCGCGCTGCGCGAGATCACCTGGCGCCCGGACGATCCACAGGCCCACCTGCAGGCACTCGTCCCGGCCCGGACGCTGGCCGATACGGCAAAGACGCTCGGCGTCCTCGGCGGCGACGTGACGGTCGCGATCTCCCGCGGCGGCATCGGCGAAGGCATGATCGGATTCGCCGGCGGCACCCGCCGCAGCACCAGCCGCCTGCTCGACGGTGATTATCCGAAGGTCCGATCCCTCTTCCCGGACCACCACGTGGCGCAGGCCCGCGTCCCGGTCGCCGCCTTGACCGAGGTGATCAAGCGAGTCTCGCTTGTCGCCGAGCGCAGTACGCCGGTGCGCCTGGCCTTCAGCGAGGATGGCCTGATCGTCGAGGCGGGCGGTTCGGACGACGCGCGGGCCAGCGAAGCGATGGACGCGCGCTACGAGGGTGAGCCGATGCAGGTCGCGTTCAATCCGCAGTATCTGCTCGACGGTCTCGGAGCGCTGGACAGCCCGGTCGCCGTACTGTCGTTTACGGACCCGAAGAAGCCGGCGTTGATCGTGCCCGGTGACGCGGAGGGTGAAATCATTTCGGGGTACCGCTACCTGATGATGCCGATCCGCATCGGATCCTGACCACCGACGGCACCATAAGTCGGTGGCGGCGTCGTGCCGCCGGCCGGGCGGGGTTGCCTTGCCGGCGCGGTGCGGTGCTGACCGATGGGCCCATCGGCCCAAGCGAAACCCCATGAGGGAGACACCATGCAGCTGGGAATCATCGGCCTGGGCCGGATGGGCGGCAACATGCGCGAGCGGTTGCGCCGCGCTGGGCACGAGGTCGTCGGTTTCGATCACCACGCAGAGATCAGCGACGCCGCCGATCTGGCCGACATGGTCAGCAAGCTAGCCGCACCACGGGTGGTTTGGACGATGGTGCCGGTCCAGGTCACCGAGCAGACGATCGACGACGTGGCCGCGCTGCTGAGTCCGGGCGACCTGATCATCGACGGCGGCAACTCCAAATTCACCGACGACGGTCCACGGGCCAAGCGACTCGCCGAGCGAGGCATCGGCTATGTCGACTGCGGCGTGTCCGGCGGTGTCTGGGGGATTGAAGACGGGTATGGCCTGATGGCCGGCGGCTCCGATGCCGACGTGGCCAAGGCCCAACCGATCTTCGATGCGCTGAAGCCCGCCGGCGAGTTCGGGTTCGCACACGCGGGCGACGTCGGTGCCGGCCACTACGCGAAGATGGTCCACAACGGCATCGAGTACGGCCTGATGCAGGCGTACGCCGAGGGATACGAGTTGCTGAGCGCGTCGGAGTACGTAACCGACGTGCCTGCCGTGATCAAGTCGTGGCGGGACGGCACCGTCGTCCGGTCGTGGCTGCTCGACCTGCTCGACCGCGCACTTGATGACGATCCACAGCTCGCGAAGATCAAGGGATACGCGGACGACACCGGTGAGGGCCGGTGGACGGTGGACGAGGCCGTCCGCCTGGCTGTGCCGTTGAACGCGATCGCCGCCTCGCTGTTTGCCCGCTTCACGTCCCGGCAGGATGACTCGACGGCGATGAAGGCGGTGGCGGCGTTGCGCAATCAGTTCGGCGGGCACCCCGTCCACAGCTGACGGCGAAGCAGTCCATGTACGTAGCCCGGCTCGAACTGGTCGACTTCCGCTCTTATCCGCAGGTCGTCGTCGAGTTCGAGCCGGGGCCGAACGTGCTCGTCGGTCCGAACGGTATCGGCAAGACGAACATCGTCGAGGCCATGGCGTACCTCGCCACGCTCGCCTCGCATCGGGTGGCCGTGGACACGCCGCTCGTACGGGCCGGTGCGTCGACCGCGATCGTCCGGGCGTCGATCGTGCAGGGCGCCCGCGAGCTCAACGTCGATGTCTCGATCGAGCCGGGCAAGGCCAACCGGGCCAGGCTCGGCGGTTCGCCAACCCGTCGCGCCCGCGACATCATCGGAGCGCTGCGCATGGTGCTCTTCGCGCCCGAGGATCTCGCGCTCGTACGCGGTGAGCCGACCGAGCGGCGCCGATACCTCGACGATCTCCTCGTGGCTCGACGACCCCGGTTCGCCGGCGTCCGGGCCGACTACGACCGGGTGCTCAAACAACGCAATGCCCTGCTGCGGACGTCTTACCTGGCGCGAAAGACCGGCGCCGGAAATCGCGATCTGTCGACGCTGGAGGTGTGGGACACGCACCTGGCCGAGCACGGCGCCGAACTGCTGGGCGCGCGCATCGAGTTGTGTGCCGAACTCGCGCCGTACGTCGCCAAGGCGTACGAGGCGGTGAGCGCGGGAGTCGGCGCCGCGACGATGACGTACCGCTCAGGACTGGCCGACGGCGGCGGGCTGACGGCCGATCGCGCGGCACTCGCACAACGTCTGACCGAGGCGTTGCTCGCCGCCCGCAAGGATGAGATCGACCGCGGCACGACCCTGGTCGGGCCGCACCGGGATGACGTCGTGTTGACGCTGGGCGAGCTGCCGGCCAAGGGGTACGCCAGTCACGGCGAATCCTGGTCGTTCGCGCTCGCGCTGCGACTCGCCGGATATGACCTGCTGCGAGCCGACGGCATCGAGCCGGTGCTCGCGCTCGATGATGTGTTCGCCGAACTCGACACCGGTCGACGCGATCGATTGGCCGAATTGGTCGGCGGGGCGAGCCAGCTCATCGTCACGTGTGCCGTTGCGGCCGACGTACCGGCGGCGCTGCTCGGCGTACGGTTCGACGTGGTCGAAGGGGGTGTCCGGCGTGCCGGATGACGGACGGGAATCGTCGCGCGAGGATGCGACCGCGACTTCGGGACCGACGACGTCAGACGGTCCCCGCGGACCTGAGCTCGCCCGTGCGGTGTTGGACGCGGCCAAGGTCCGCCGCAATGCCGAGGGATCGAACCGCTCGGGCACCCGGGCCGGCAGCGCTCGTCGCGGCCCGGGCAAACGGGCCCGGGGCTACTCCGGTCCCGGTCCGGACGCCCGTGACCCGCAACTCTTCGGCGCCGTTCTGGCCCGACTCATCAAGTCTCGAGGATGGCAGCAACCCGCCGCCGAGGGGGCGGTCTTCGGGGCATGGGAGCGCGTGGTCGGGCCCGATCTCGCCGCGCACTGCCGGCCGATCAAGCTGGTCGATGGCGAACTCACCGTCGAGGCCGAGTCGACAGCCTGGGCAACGCAGTTGCGCTTGCTCGCCGGTCGCCTGCTCGGACAGATCGGCAAGCAGGTTGGTCCGAACGTGGTGACGCGGCTGCACATCCACGGTCCGTCCGCGCCGACCTGGTCCCGTGGCCCGCGGCGGGTGCCCGGTCGCGGACCACGTGACACGTACGGCTGAGGCCGGCTCACACCTGCGCGACGGCCTCCGGCAGCCCACGCTCCGCAATCACGCGTACGCTCCCGTCGGCCAGTTGATACGAGAGTCCAACGACAGCGCACCGGCCGGTCGCCACCCGCCGCGCGATCGTCGCCGATTCGTTGGCCAGCAAATCGACGGTGTAACGCACGTGCTCCTCGCCGGCGGCGTCTGGATCCGAGTCGCGGCCACCGGCAGCCAACACGCTCGGAAGCACGCGTTCAACGACGCTACCCATGGCGCCGGGGGGCATCTCTCCGTCCCGGGCAACCTGGAGTGCGGCGGCGACGGCACCGCACGAGTCGTGGCCGAGCACCGCCACCAGCGGCACGTCAAGGACGGCGATGCCGTACTCGATGCTGCCGAGCACCTCCGGTCCAACGACGTGTCCAGCCGTACGCACGACAAACAAGTCGCCGAGACCGCGGTCAAAGATGATCTCGGCGGCCAGGCGCGAGTCTGAGCATCCGAAGAGCACCGCGAACGGACGCTGCGCGGGAGCGACCGCCGTCCGTCGGTCGGCGTCCTGATTCGGGTGCTCGCGCCGGCCAAGGACGAAGCGACGGTTGCCGGAGAGGAGCAACCGCAGCGCCTGATCAGGGTCGGTCGGTACGCCGTCAGCCACGATCTACATTCTGCGGTGTACGCCGCCGGCAGGCCACGGCATGTCCACATATTCACAGTTCGGCACGACCCGC
>DASQPR010000722.1:0-2749 GCA_035643815.1 Micromonosporaceae bacterium
TGTCCGGCAAGACGGGCGAGGGCGTGCCCTACCTGCTCGACGAGATCGTCCGGCAGATGCCGCCACCGGTCGGCGATCCCGCGGCGCCGGCTCGCGCGATGATCTTCGACTCCGTGTACGACGTCTATCGGGGCGTCGTCACGTACGTCCGCGTGATCGACGGCCGCATCGAGGCGCGTGACCGGATCAAGATGATGTCCACGAACGCCACGCACGAACTGCTCGAAATCGGAGTCATCTCGCCCGAGCCGATCAAGGGACCGGCGCTCGGCGTGGGTGAGGTCGGCTATCTGATGACCGGCGTGAAGGACGTCCGCCAGTCGCGCGTCGGTGACACCGTCACGATCAATGGCCGACCGGCCAAGCAGGCACTCGGTGGATACAAGGACCCGAAGCCAATGGTGTACTCCGGCCTGTATCCGATCGACGGTTCCGACTACCCGAATCTGCGTGACGCCCTCGACAAGCTGAAGCTCAACGACGCCGCCTTGTCGTACGAGCCGGAGACCAGCGCCGCCCTCGGTTTCGGCTTCCGGTGTGGCTTCCTCGGCCTGCTGCACCTGGAGATCATCCGGGAACGGCTGGAGCGCGAGTTCAACCTGGACCTGATCTCGACCGCGCCGAACGTGGTCTATCGAGTGGTGCTCGACGACGGCTCCGAGATGACGGTCACCAACCCGAGCGAGTATCCGGTCGGTCGAGTCGCCGAGGTGTACGAGCCGGTCGTACGGGCCACCGTACTGACCCCCAATGACTACGTCGGCGCCGTGATGGAGCTATGCCAGGGCCGACGCGGCACGTTGCTCGGCATGGACTACCTGTCCGCGTCCCGGGTCGAGTTGCGTTACGCGCTGCCCTTGGCCGAGATCATCTTCGACTTCTTCGACCAACTGAAGAGCCGGACCAAGGGGTACGCGTCCCTCGACTACGAGCCCACGGACGAGCAGAACGCCGACCTCGTCAAGGTCGACATCCTGCTACACGGCGAGCCCGTCGACGCGTTCTCCGCGATCGTGCACAAGGACAAGGCCTACAACTACGGCGTCACGATCGCGTCCAAGCTGCAGAAACTGATCCCCCGGCAGCAGTTCGAAGTGCCGATCCAGGCGGCCATCGGCTCTCGCATCATCGCCCGCGAGACGATCCGCGCGATGCGCAAGGACGTGCTGGCCAAGTGCTACGGCGGTGACATCACGCGGAAGCGGAAGCTGCTGGAGAAGCAGAAGGAAGGCAAGAAGCGGATGAAGATGGTCGGCCGGGTCGAGGTGCCGCAAGAGGCGTTCATCGCGGCGCTGTCCACGTCGGACTCGCCCGGCGACATCCGCGGCGCCAGCAAGAAGTAAAACTGGCGCGCGGGTCCTGCCTTCGGCGTTCGCCGTCGCGTTCCTGATGTTGGGCATGTGCACCTATCTGATGCCGTCGATGGGTGCACATGCCCAAGATCAAACGGAATCGCCAGAGGAAGTCACTTCTGGGCGGCGTACACCTGCGCGATGACCGTTGACGCGGCCACCGACGACACCGCGGGAGCCTGCGAGCGCGGAATCGAGCCCCACACGCCCTTGGCCGCCGTCCACGCGAGATTGCCGAACTGCACCCGCTCCAGCCCGCTGTTCGACGCGTGCGCCACCAGCCAGTGCGCGTACTGCCAGCCGGCCTGTGGGCCGGACACGTCGAGGGCGAGCGAGTCTGGTGTCTCCGTGTGGACCGAGGCCGCGGTGCCCCAATCCTGCTTGAGGATGCTCGTCAGGTCGGACAGCGCCCGTGGTCCGCGCGTCGTCGGCGTCGTCGGCACGATGCATGCGACGGCCGCGGACTTGTCGCCCATCAACGCGCTCGCGAGGATCTGTGCGTCACTGGCCCACTTGGCATAACCGGACGGTACGGCGCTGCGCTGCACGGCCTGGGCGGCGGCGGTGATGCTCAGACGCTGCCAGTTGTGCACGCGCAGCAGCGCTGCGTAGAACTGGCTGGCGGCGTACCGCGGGTTGGCGATCTGTGCCGGCGTTCCCCAGCCCTGCGACGGGCGTTGCTGGAACAGTCCGATCGAGTCGCGGTCGCCGCCGTCGAGGTTGGCGAGTTTGGACTCCTGCAACGCGGTCGCTAGCGCCACGGTCACCGCGCGCTCGGGCACGCCACGGCGGATACCGACGGCACTGATTGTGGCCGCGTTTTCCATCTGGTCGAGGGTAAGCGTCACCTCGCCCGACGTCTTGGCGGTGCAGTAATCCGAGCGCAGCGGCAGCGTCAACTTCACGCCGCCGTTGAACGCGAACTTCCAGACAATGACGCCGACGGCGGCCAGGACGGCGAGGATCGCAAAGCACGCGATGACCGGCCGTGCTCGCACTGTCTCACGCTCCGCTGTCGACAACCGGTGACCACCGCCTCGTCGCAGCGGCCATTCGCTCGACCACCGCGGTCACCCGCAGCGGTCAAGCTAGGGTAACGGCCGCATCAAGCGGTACGCCGAAACTTGGCGCGTGAGAACGGTCGGCGTCGATGACGTGGCCAAAGTCAAGTCCGCGGCAGCCACGACGGGTCGCGCTTCTCACGAAACGCCGCCATGCCCTCGCGTCCCTCGTCAGAGCCGAAGTAACCAACCGACATCTCGGTCAGGACACGGATGTCGTCGCGGAGCGTAACGGGGCGGTCGCGGCGGAGCAACGACTTAGCCCCGCTAAGCGCGCCGGGCGCCCCGCGTACGAGCGCGGCCGTGTAGTGCGCCACGGTCGCGTCCAACTCGGTC
>DASQPR010000723.1:0-2327 GCA_035643815.1 Micromonosporaceae bacterium
GTCTGACGGCAAGACCAGCGCCTCGGCGCGTGGCCCGAGTTGGCGTCAGCCGGTGCGGATAATGCTGAACGATTCGGCTAGCCGGCCGTCGGCCAGGCGGCCCTCCTTGGCCGTGTTGCCGAGCATCGTGCGTAGCCGCTCGTCGAGATCGATGTGGCTCGTCTGCGTCGCGTGCGCCTGTAGGGCCGCGAGCTTGCGCGGGTAGACGTCGGTGATGTCGACGAAATGATCCGGGTTCGGGCTGGCCACGAACCACATCTCGCGGACCGTCCACGGCTCCAGCCCCTCATCGGCCAGCAACTCCGGGAACGCGAACGCGTTGCGCGCGTCCGGGTAGACCGCGCACGTCGTTGCCTCCGCGACGGCCAGATGGTCCGGGTGACCGGCACCGATGCGATCCCACCGACGCATCGGCGAATTCGTGAGGATCCGGTCCGGCCGTACCTGCCGGATGACCCGTGAGATGTCGCGCCGGAGTTCGAGCGTGACGGTGATCGTTCCGTCGCGGTATCCATCGAGAAAGATCAGGTCCTCGACGCCGACGGCGGTCGCCGCGGCCCGCTGCTCCGCCTCCCGCAGCAACGGCATCTGCTCGCGTGGCGTGTCATCGAAGCCGCCGGCGTCACCGCGGGTGACCAGGAGATACGTAACGTGCAGCCCGGCCGCGACGAAGCCCGCGACCGTTCCGGCGAAACCGAAGTCGATGTCGTCGGGATGCGCGGCGACGCAGAGCACGCGTTTGGCGTCGTCGATTGGTTCGGGTGACGGAGGAAAGCCCATGACCGCCGATCGTACGGGCGCAAGCTATTGCGCCGTGCTCGGGTCGCGTTACGTCTCTCACGGTGGCGGCTTGTCTGCGCGGACGGCTTGTCGTCGGGCGGCGTGTTTGCCGCGGCCCGTCGCCACCGCAGTCGCAGCCGTCGTCCCAGTCGCCGTCGCCGGCTGCGGGCGCCCTACAGAGGTCCGCGTCCAGCCCGGAGGATCAGCAGTGCCAACTGCACGCCGTCGGCACCGAGCGCATCGCGGAAGCGATCGACGATCTCCCGCTCGCGCGACAGCACGAGCCGGGTGCCGCCGGAGGCAATACGGACCCGGCCGACTTCGGCCGAAATTGCGGCGCGCTCCTGCCACAGCTGGATGATGGCGTTGTCGATCTCGTCGATTCGCTCGCGTAAGCCGCTGATGTTCTCGACGGCCGTGCCGGTCGCGCCGGTCGTTGCCGCGTCCGGTGGCCGGGTGCCGGCGGGATCGGAGGTCGCGTCGGCGTGATCACGTCCCGACGTGTCGGCGTCGGTGGGTGCGGAGAGGATCGACGATGGGATATCGATCATGGCGGTCATTTCGTGGTGCTCCGTTTCGTGGGTCATCGGTCTGCCGGCGGTCGGTAGGTCCGGGTCACGATCGCTCAAGGTTCCCTCGCACGGAGCAAAAACCGCCCCGGGCTCGAGAGCCCGGGGCGGTTCGCAGGTTTGGTGTGCGCTCAGACGCGACCTACGAGTGCCGGACTCCCGGACTCATAGGCAAAAAATCGCGCGGTGGCGATGACGGTCTGCGTCACGCCGACCAGTATGCCACGCCAGATTGAATTGGCCAGAGGCAACCGCAATGTGGGACCGCGACCGGGCCGGCCGCGCTCACGCCGCGTCGGCCGGCGCCGGCTTTGCGCCTCGTAGCAACCACCAAAGACCGAGAATCGGGAGTACGAGCGGGACGTAGCCATACCCCGAGCCGTAGTCGGACCAGACCGTGGCATCCGGGAACGCCGCCGTATCGAGCTGGCTCCACGTGCCGACCACGAGCACGCCGATGAGTTCGATCGACACGCAGACGATGCCGAGTCGGCGTGATGCGACGGTGGACCGGGCGAGACACACCGTCGCGACGATGTAGATCACCGCGGCCACGGCCGACAGGACGTACGCCAGCGGGGCGTGGTGGAACTTCGTCGCGATCTGCACGACCGCCCGACCGGTCGCAGACAGTGCGAACAGGCCGTACACGAAGATCAACAGGCGGCCGAGGCCGACGTTGATGCTGCGGCGACGGTTCTTGGCTGGGAGTGTTTCCGTGTCCGGACCGGGTTTCACGCGTTCAGTGTCCACCTTTGATCACCCGACTCCCGTGAAGACCTGCTGCAGGCGTACGACCAGGATCGCCTCGACGAGACCGACGACGGTAATGATCACCGAGCCCCACCTCGTCGGCTCCAGCCGAGCGAGCAGGACGCCGGCCGGCGGGATGATCACGAACGCGATCAGATAGCCGATGAACGTGGCGCGGTCGTGGTTGTGATGCCCGTCGCTCAACCCGACAACCGCGGTGGCAGT
>DASQPR010000724.1:0-5911 GCA_035643815.1 Micromonosporaceae bacterium
GCCGCTGATCCCGATCTCCCGGCGCGTGATCGCACGCAGTTGCGGGATGTGTTCGAGGTAACGGCTGTTGGGTACGGCGCAACAGAGGCTGACATGCAGTTCCATCAGGAAATGAGGACACACGACGACGTTGTGCGCCTCCGCCATGTGGGCAACTTTCAGCCACGGCGTGATCCCGCCGACGCGGGCGACGTCCACTTGCACGATGCCGGTCGCCCGCCGTACCAGGTACTCGGCGAACTGGGTGATCGAGTAGAGGGACTCTCCCACCGCGACCGGCACGCTGGTCGCGGCCGCCATCGCGGCGTGCCCGGCGACGTCGTCGGACGGCATCGGCTCCTCGAACCAATAGGGGTCGGACGGTTCGAGCAGTCGCGCCCGCCGGATCGCGTCGGCGGTGGTCAACGACTGGTTCGCGTCGACCATGATGTCCATCTCCGTGCCTACGGCGGCTCGTACCGCCGCGATGCGCTCGGCGTCGGCGACCGGGGACCGGCCGACCTTGAGCTTGACGCCCGGCCAACCCGCGGCCTGAGACGCCTTCGCGCCGGCGACCAGCTCCTCGGTGTCGAGGTGCAGCCAGCCGCCTTCCGTGTCGTACAGCGGGATGCGATCCTTCGCGCCACCGGCGAGCACCCACAGCGGCGTACCGGCGTCGCGGCACCGCCAGTCCCACATCGCCGTGTCGACCGCGGCGAGCGCGAGCGACGTGATGGCGCCGACGGTGGTGGAGCGGTTCGCCGTGAACAGGTCCCGCCAGACGGCTTCGACGCGCCGCGGGTCCGCGCCGATTACCCGTGGTAGCAGGCTGTCGCGCAGGAGCGCGACGACAGCCCGGCCGCCGGTACCGATCGTGTACGCATATCCTTTACCGCGACCGCCGTCATCCACAGTCAGGTCGACGAAGACCGTCTCCTGCTTGATGAAGGACTGCACCGCGTCCGTGCGGACCCGTTCGACTTCGACATCGACGAGATACGCGTCGGCGTGGGTGATACGCGGCATCGGGAGTCCTCGCCAGAACGCTCGGTTGTTACGACTTCAGGCGCACTTGAGGTATTTCGAATCGAAGTCGGCCTTGAGCGACGTGGTCTTCGCCGCCCGGTCCTGGTCGTAGGTGGCGACGTTGGCATTCGTGACGACGAACGACCCCGAATCGATGACGACGCCGGGGGTGACCATCGTGCAGCCCTCGTCCAGCTTCATCAGCGCGTAGGCGCCGACGTACGCCTGACCGACCGGGTTCTGCAGGACGGTGGCCGCGACCGACCCGTCCTTGATGCCGGCGATGATCGTCGGATCGTCGTCGATCGCGATGACCTTGATCGGGAGCTTCGACTGCTTCACGCCGGCCGCCGAGGCGACCGCCGGGTTGTACGCCGTGTTGACGATCGCGTTGATCTGCGTGCCCTTGGCGGCGAGCAGGTCGGCAACGGCCTTCTGCGCCGTCTGCAGGTCGGTGTCGATGTCGGTGACCGTGTCGAGGAGCTTGACCTGGCCATTTGTCTCGTCGACAGCCTTCTGCACACCGGCTATGCGCCGCTGCGTGTTGGAATCGACCTTGTTACCCGTCAGGTGCACGAGGTTGCCCTTGCCGCCCATCGCGTCGATGGCGGCCTTCGCGGCCTTGTACGCGGCCTGCTCGACGTCGGTAGACAGGCAGAAGTCGGCACTGTCGGTGTCACCTGCGGGACACGACGCGAGCGAGGCGACGTGGAATCCTTGCTTCTTCAGGTTTGCGAACGTGGTGTTGATATTTTCCGGAGCGACGCCGAAGATGCCGAACGAGTTGTACCCCTGGGCCGCGAGCGACGTGAGCACGTCGTTCTGCTTGGTCTGGTCCCAGCCGGACGTCTCGTTGAAGGTGACATCGCCAAGGCTGAAATCCGTCTTGGCCTGTGCGCCCGCGGTCTTCCATGGCTGGAAATACGGGTGAGCACCACCAGGGACGAGCGCGATCTTTACCTGGGCCGCTTTCATCCCGGCGGATTTGGCGGGGGCCGTATCGGTCTTCTTCGCGCAGCCGGCCATGCCAGCGCTAGCCAGCACCACGATGGCGGCAACGGCGCCGATTCGAATCAACGGTCTCATGACCGCATCCTTTCCATCAGATCGTGCATCCTATAGGATGTTTCCTAGATGTGTACTCGGTAACATGAACGTAGTCAAGAGTTAGCCCCGCGCAACGGGCTGCTGAAATCGGAATGCAACGGAAAGGCGGGCATATGGCAAGCCGCGCCCAGGTCCCGCCGCTGCGCCGCTCCACTCTGGGCGATGGCGTGTACGAGGCGGTCAAAGCGCTGGTCATGGAGCACACCCTCACGCCCGGCGACAGAGTCAACATCGACGCGCTGGCCCGTGAGCTGGAGGTGTCGCCGACACCGCTGCGAGAAGCGTTGGCCCGATTGGAGTCCGACGGCCTCGTGCGCAAGCGGCCACTCGTCGGATATACGGTCAGCCCGCTGCTCACCCGTCAGGAATTCACCGACATGTTTGACATGCGGCTGGTGCTCGAAGGATCGGCCGCGCGATGGGCTGCCGAGCGAGCGAGCCACGAGGCACGGCTGGCGATTGTCACCGAGTCCGAAGTCGCGGCGCCGATCGACGAGCCCGGCCAGGACGGGCGCGGCTCGCATGCCGCCTTTACCGCGCTCGACGCGCGCTTTCACGATCTGATCGCCGATGCCGCCGACAATCCGCTGCTCAGTGAGGCGATCGTGCGACTGCACGCGCACCTGCACATCCACCGGCTCTACTTCCCGTACGCCCAGACCGGGACGACCAACGAGGAGCACCGCGCGATCGCGGCGGCGATCCGTGCCGGCGACCCGGACCTGGCCGAGGCCGCGATGCGCACCCACCTGACCCATGCCCGCAAGCGCCACCTCCCGGCCTTCGACTAGGGGCACCTACACGCATCGCCCTGCTCATTACGTGTGAACGACCTGCTGAATCCACGACCGGCATCGCCGTCACCCGGGTGCTCGAACGCCTCGGCCACAGGGGGCAGATCCACACCAACAGTGGGTAGCGCGCGCCGCGCTTCCGCTCATCTCGCACTACCAGCGGGTATTCGACGGGTACGACGTGATCGTGGTCCCCGAGCGGATCCTGTGTGCCGATGGTCCGCGAGCAGTACCCCGCGGCTCGTGCCCGACGCGGGGTGCGTTGCGTCCCGTACGTACGACCTGTCGAAGCTGCTCAACGACGTGCTCGGGGTGACCGATGTCGGCGCGAGGTACCCGCACCGGGTCACGTACCACCCGACGTGTCATGGTTTGCGGCTGCCGCGCAACTCCGCACGAACCTCGGCCTAGCCACGCACACAATCCGTGACAAGCAGCCCCGCTTCGTCGGCGAACTCGACGACTGGGAACAGCTCCGCAATGCAGCGCCGCAATCAAGGCCGACGTCCACCGGCGACTGCCTGAGCTGCTGAATTTGCTTGCTGCCCGAATTCGCGCCGGTGGTGGTGGCTACAGAGGCAGCTCGCCGGAGCCACGGACGATGAGCGTGGTGGGGACGATGACCCGCTCGACCGGGCGGGACCGGTCCGCGAGCCGTGCCCGGAAAAGATCGACCGTGGTACGCCCGATCTCTTCGTCGCCCTGCGCGACCACCGTGAGGCCGGGCCGGAGCAGATCGCCCAGCGGGAAGTCGTCGAATCCGACGAGTGCCATGGTGCCGAAGTCGTCGCCGAGCGCGCGGACAGCGGCGATGGTCGTCGACGCGTTGCCGGTCACGATGGCGGTCGCCGGGTCCGCGTGGCTGCGCACGCTGGCCAGCGCCGCGGCGACCCGGGCCGGTTCGACCGGGCCGGGATGTACCATCCCGTCGAGCCGTAGCCCGGCCCTCCGCAGGCAGGTCCGCATCGCGATCGCCCGCTCGTGACCGGTGTAGATTCGCTCGTCATCGCCGATGTACGCGATTCGTCGGTGCCCCTGCTTCATCAGATGATCGAAGGCGAGGGCGATGCCACCGCGGTTGTCACTGAGTACAGTGTCCACCTCCACTCCGGTGGCCGGCCGGTCGAACGCGACCACCGGCAACCCGGAGTCGATTTCGGGCTGAAGATACTGATGGTTCTCCGCGATCGGCTCGATGATGATCCCGTCCATGCGACGGCCGCACATGGACATGACCGCCTCTCGCTCGCGCTGCTCATCGTCCTCGGTCGACATGGCGACGACGGTCAGCCCACTGGCCCGCGCGGCCTCGTCGATCGCTCGCAGAACCGGGTGAGCGTCAGAGATGTTGCGGACCGCCGCCCCGACGGTCCCCGTACGACCGCTGCGTAGCTGCCGAGCGCGCTCATCAACTTGGAAGCCGAGATCGTCGATCGCGAGCCGGATCCGCTCGGCGAATTCCGGTCCGACGGTCGCGTCGCCGTTCACATAGCGGGACACCGTCCGCAGCGCGACACCCGCGTCACGTGCCACGTCGACCATGGTCGGACGCTTCTGACGTGGGACTTCGCGGTTGTTGTCGGCGGCGGGTCGTGGCACGCTGCTTCCCTTCGGTCGTAGTTGAGTGACAGACCTCGTCGAAGCTGGCGAGACCTGTTTGCAACTATCCGGCCCCTTGACAGGCCGTCGCGAAACCTTACTGTAACGGGCGAGACAACGTTATCTCGACGGCGCGACGCGGTAAAGACCCGGTCTCGCTTGAGTCCCACCCAGTGAACATCGTGAACATCCACACCGAACCGCCACGGTCCAACCGCTCAGACTCGCAAGGCCCTTCACTCGAAACCAGGAAGGACGCCATGTACCGAAAATGTCTTGCCGCGGCTGCCGCGGCAAGCTTGCTTCTCTTGACGGCGTGCTCGTCGAGCCCGTCGCATTCGGCCTCGAATGGTTCGGCGCCGAACAAGGTGACGCTGACCTACATGACCTTCAATACACCGTCGCTCACCCCGCAGTTCTGGTCGGCCTCGATCGCTAACGCGGAGAAGACCGTGCCCGGTCTGACGATCAAACAGTTGGTCGCGCCGAACACCGACCGCGACTCCTACGCCAAGCAACTCGAAGCGTCCGGCCAGTTCCCGGACCTGTTGCAGTCGATTACCCCATCCCAGTACACGAAGGCCGGGCTGCTCGAGCCGTACGACCAGAGCTGGATCGACGCGAACTTCTTGCTGCCGCAGGGCAACGCGATCAACGGCAAGGTCTACGTCCCGCCGACGAACTCGCAGATCATCCCGCTGGTCTTCTACAACAAGAAGTTGTTCACCGACGCCGGCGTGACCCCGCCGACCACGTGGGCTCAGTTCCTTCAGGTCTGCGCGACGCTCAAGGCCAAGGGCATCACGCCGATCGAGTTGGGCGGCAACGACCCGTTCGCGGCCGGCATGCCGCTGGTCGGTGCGATCTCCGCCGACGTGCTCGGCAAGGACCCGAACTGGATCAAGGAGCGCTACGCCGGCACGGTGAAGTTCTCGGACGCAAACGTAGTGACCGCCGCGACGAAGATGCGCACGCTCGTCACCGGCGACTACTTTGAGCATGGCGCGCTCAACGTCAGTTACGCCGACTCGATCACCAACTTCAACGCTGGCAAGGCCGCCATGTACCCAATGGGCAGCTGGTACCTCGGATCGGTGCCGAAGGATCAATGGGACAACATTGGGGTCTTCCCGTGGCCGACCGATGACGGTTCGGTGGTCGTCCCGTTCTCCGTGGGTGGCGCGATGGCGATCAACGCGCACACCAAGGAACTGAAGGCGGCGACTGCGTTCGCCGAGTCCTGGTCGCTCAACCCGGACAACCTCAAGTCGCTGATCGAAGGCGACGGTGCGTTCCCGATGCTCAAGGGCAAGACGCTCGCGGACTACGGGGTGACCGTGAGTCCGGTCTTTACCACGTCCTTCTCCTACGTGACCGACCAGAACAAGAAGGTCTCGTCGATGGCG
>DASQPR010000725.1:0-2117 GCA_035643815.1 Micromonosporaceae bacterium
CGTCGACGATGGTGTGGCTACCGGCTCGACGGCCCGGGCGGCGTGCCAGGTCGCCCGGGCACGCGGAGCCCGCCGGGTGATTGTCGCCACGCCCGTCGCGGCGCCTGACGCCGTCGAAGGGTTGCGTGGCGACGCCGACGAGGTGATCTGTGTCCTGACGCCACAGTGGCTTTCCGCGATCGGGGCGTGGTACGGGGACTTCAGACCGACCTCTGATGCGGATGTCCGCGAGCTACTGGCCCGCGCTGGGCCGGTTTACGCACCCAACTACAGTGCGCAACCGCCGCCTCGTGATGACGGCGCCGGGCGCGGTCGAGACGAGGAGGTCATCGTTGACCCACCAGCGCTGGCTCTGCCCGGACATCTCGTCCTTCCCGACGGCGCCAGCGGGATCGTGGTGTTTGTGCATGGCAGCGGCAGCAGCCGACGCAGCCCCCGCAATCGATACGTCGCTTCGGTACTCAATGCGGCCGGTCTGGGCACGCTGCTGTTCGACTTGTTGACCTCGGACGAGGAGGCTGACCGGGCGAATGTGTTCGACATCGATCTGCTGGCGGATCGGCTCGTTCGCGTGACGACGTGGCTTCGGGCCCAGCGGTGGGCGGACGGCCTGCACATCGGATGGTTCGGTGCCAGCACCGGCGCCGGCGCGGCATTGTGGGCCGCGGCCGATCCCGACGCAACGGTGTCGGCAATTGTCTCCCGGGGCGGTCGTCCCGATCTGGCGGGTGCCCGTCTCGCCGACGTACGGGCACCGACCCTGCTCATTGTCGGGGGTCTGGACACCGTTGTGCTGCGCCTCAACCGCGCCGCTCAGGCCAGGCTGCGATGCCCAAACGACCTCGCCGTCGTGCCGGGGGCGACGCACCTGTTCGAGGAGCCAGGCACCCTGGCCGCCGCCGCTAGCCTGGCCCGGGATTGGTTCACCGACCATTTGCGGCCCACCGCTCACGCCCATCCAAGTTCGAGGCAGGCGGGTTAGATCGTCGCCCGTCGCGCGCTGCTGCGGCGCGCTTCAAAGCTTGACAGCGCGTACGCGTCGACGTGGTCGCGCCCGCTCGCCTGGTGTGCGAGGCTCTTGATCCCGACGGCGGTCAGCCTGGCAGGCCGGCGAGCGGCACGATCGTGGCGTCGGCCGGTGTCGCGAGCCGGGTGCAATGCCCGGTGGTGTTGCAGCGGTACGACCGATCGCCGGCGATGATCACATCGCTGCGATCCCAGTAGAGCGGTGTCCCGGCCGGCGCTGACAGGACGGTAGGACGCCAGTTGCCGGCCCGCAGGTCGTCGGTGCGAACTAAGACCGGCGGCTGCCGGTCACTGATCGATATTGCCGCCCACTGGTTGTCGTCGGACAGTGCGGCGGCGTCGACGCCGCCGGCGACTGGTTCACTTTCGCCGCATCGGCCGGCCGTTTGCCGCAGGTCAGACAGCGGCGTGTAGGCGTAGCACGACCGGTCGGCCGAGTTGAGGATTCGGCGCAGCACGCTGCCGTCGGATCCGATCGTGAATGGCTCCGCCGCAGCAAACCAGGTGGCCGCGTTGGTTGCCACGTTCCACACGACGGAGACACCCGGCGCACCGCCGGGCTGGTCTTCGTCGAACAGCAGGACCCAGTTTCCGCCGACCGCCACCACCGTGGGTCCGCCTGCGGTCGCACCGGGAAACGTGTAAGAGCCCAGCCTGTGCAGTCCCGGCAGCGTATAGACGGACACCGCGACGGCACCCATAATCGCCAGCCGCGTGCCGTCAGCGGACACGGTGAACTGCCCGGCCGCAACCCGACCAGCCGAACCGTTACGTCCTTGGAAATAGACAAGGCCGTTATCGGCACCAAAGACATGACCGCCGGGCACCTCAGTCGCGGTCTGCACCGTCACCACAGCCGGCGCGGACAGTCGCGTGATCGAGTCGTCGGGTTCCACAACCGCATTGCCGCGCAGATATGCCACTCCGGCCGCCACCGCCGACTTCGAGCCAGTCCTTGGCGGAATCGGCGTCGCACCGACGCCGCGTGGGGCCGAACCCGTGCTCGCGTTCGTCGTCGTGCTAACGGGAATCGCGGCCGTGGCGGCCGGAGTCGGCCGTCGCGCCGGCGCGCAACTCGCCACGGTCAGCAC
>DASQPR010000726.1:0-2325 GCA_035643815.1 Micromonosporaceae bacterium
ACTCGTCGGTGCTCGACGTCGGCTCGACTAGGTCAGTCCAGCCGGAATCGAACAGCGCGGCCCGAAACGATGCCGCCGAGTCCGGATTCTCGCGCCTCGATCGGCCGAGGCTGACCATCACCGAGCCGCCGTAGTAGCTGACGAGCCCGAGATTCCACAAGTAGTTGTGCAGGTTCGTGTTGTCCGAGTAGCCGAAGAACGGTTTCGGGTTGGCGCGCAGCAGGTCGGGATCGAGGTGCGGGATCACGGTGATCTGGTCCTCGCCGCCGATTGTCGCGAGCACGGCCGCGATCGATGGGTCGGCGAAGGCGGCGTGAAGGTCGCGAGCCCGGTCAACGGCGCTGGCGGCCGCCTGCCGCGTCGTCGGGTACTCGACGGGGACCACACCGTACGCGTCGCGGAGGCGGTTCAGACCGAGTTCGTACACGTGCGGGAAGATGGCCGGCAGCCCGGCGGCGGGCGACAGCACCGCGACACGGTCACCCGGCCGTGGCTTCGACGGGTATGTCCGGGGCATGATCACCATCGACGCAGATTAGCCCGCGGCCCCGGGCCGAGTCACCACAAATACCGAGCTAACATGCCTACCGAGCTAGCATGACAGGAGCCGGACAGCGCTGTCCTTCTGTGACGTCCCCAACCGTCAGGAGCGCCCGGTGACATCCGATCTTCCGTTCCCCGATCGCTTTCCCGATCCGGCCGGCCGCTCGGTCGCGACGCGGCCGTCTTGGCGCGCCGACGTGGATGATGAGGCGGATCCGTTGCCGTCTAGCGACCGACCCTCAGCGGGCGTTCCGCCGATCGCCGAGGCCGATCCGCCGCCGGCAGGCGCAGGCGCGCCATTGGGTACGGACGCCGAGAGCGCCCTTCGCGCCGACATCCGCCGGCTTGGCGCGCTGCTCGGCCAGACCTTGGTACGCCAGGAAGGTCAGGCGCTGCTCGACCTGGTGGAGCAGGTACGGGCGAAGGTACGGACCGACCCGGCGGCGGCCGCCCGCGCGCTCACCGCGATGGACGTGTCCACGGGTACGAAACTCGCGCGCGCATTCTCGACGTACTTTCAGCTCGCGAACATCACCGAACAAGCTCACCGGGCGCGAGACCTCTCCCGCCGGCGGGCACAGTACGGCGGTTGGCTGGACGCCGCCGCAGCGGAGATCACCGCAAAGGGCGTGCCCGCCGACGATGTCGCGGCGGCGGCCCGCCGCCTGGCGATCCGGCCCGTGTTCACCGCGCATCCGACCGAGGCGTCGCGTCGCTCGATCCTGTCGAAGCTCCGAGCGATCGCCGACGAACTGGACGTCGAGGCCGGCCGGGCCGCACTGTACGGCGCTCCGGCCGGTTCGGGCGCCGAAGCCGACACCCGCCTGGCCGAACTGATCGACCTGTTGTGGCAGACCGACGAGCTACGGGTGGATCGGCCCGACCCGGCCGACGAGGCACGCAACGCCGTCTACTACCTGCGCGACCTGTACGCCGACGCGGCCCCACAGGTGCTGTCGGATCTGGCCCAGACGCTGCTCAAGCTGGGCGTTCAGACGCCGCCGAACGGCCGGCCGGTCACCTTCGGCAGCTGGATCGGCGGCGACCGGGACGGCAACCCGTACGTGACCGCGAAGGTCACTCGCGACGTGCTGCGCATCCAATACGAGCACGGGATCCAGGCGGCCGAACAGGCGATGGACTCGCTCATCAACGAGGTGTCGGTGTCGCGCCGGCTCCGGCCGGTCTCGTTGGACCTGTCGGCATCGCTAGCGGCCGACCTCGACGCCCTACCGGAGCTGTCGAGCCGCTTCCGCCGGGTCAACGCGGAGGAGCCGTACCGGCTAAAGGCACGCTGCATCAAGGCCAAGCTGGCCAACACCCGGTCCCGTCTCGCCTCGGGTGCGCCGCGCGTGCCCGGACGCGACTATCGCGGCACCGCCGAGTTGATAGCCGACCTCGAACTCATGCGCGCGTCGCTGGCACGCAACGCCGGTCAGCTCACCGCGACCGGCACGCTCGCGACCGTGATCCGTACGATCTCGGCGTTCGGCCTTCAGCTCGCTACGCTCGACATCCGCGAGCACGCCGATGCCCACCACGCCGTACTCGCCCAGTTGTTCGCCCGGGCGGGCGTGCAGACCAATTACGGCCGCCTGAGCCGGGCCGAACGCACCGAGTTGCTGGCCGAGGAGTTGTCCGGTCGCCGGCCGCTGTCCGGAGTGGACAACGGTTTGACCGACAGCGCGCGCAAGACGTTCGACGTGTTCGGCACGATCCGCGACATCCACCAGCACTTCGGTCATGAGGCGATCGAGTCGTACATCATCTCGATGACCCGTG
>DASQPR010000727.1:0-8816 GCA_035643815.1 Micromonosporaceae bacterium
GAGGTCCACCTGCGGGTACGTCTGCCGGGCCCAACCGAGCGCCTTTTCCGAGACGTCGGTGGCGACAATCGACGCGCCGTCGTCGAGCAGATGCTTAATCAGATGACGGCCGACCTTGCCGAGCCCGGCGATGCCGACCCGGCGGCCGGCGAGCGACGGCGTGCCGTAGAGGTGGTCGGCCGCGGCCCGCATCCCCTGGAAGACGCCCCAGGCGGTCAGGATCGAGCTGTCGCCGGCGCCGCCGTGTTCGACGCTGCGTCCGGTGACGAACCGGGTCTCCCGCGCGATCACGTCCATGTCGTGGACGTAGGTGCCGACGTCACATGCCGTGTAGTAGCGCCCGCCGAGCGACTCGACCATCCGGCCGTACGCGCGCAGTAGTGATTCGCTCTTGATCTTTTCGGGGTCGCCCCAGATCACGGCCTTACCGCCGCCGAGGTCGAGGCCGGTGATCGCGTTCTTGTACGCCATGCCGCGGGACAGCTCGAGAACGTCGTGCAGCGCGGCTTCTTCGGACTCGTACGGGTAGAACCGGGTGCCGCCGAGCGCCGGGCCGAGCGCGGTCGAGTAGATGCCGATGATGGCGCGGAGGCCGGATGCTTTGTCCTGGCAGAAGACGACCTGTTCGTGGCCGGTGTCGCTGGCGAATACGCCCATATTTCGCTCCTGGTGACTCCCTCGCGCGGCACCTCGTGGGGCGCGCGGGTGCTGGTTGCCCGGCGGGGTGATGCCGGATCTTATCCGAGCGTATCGAAATGATCTGTGGAGTGCGAGTTCGCGGTGTCCGCAACGGGCTGTCCAGAACGGATTGTGAGCCGCCGGCGGGCGGGCGGGCGACCTGCTGATCGCGGCCAGCTGTTAAGACGAACGGGCCTTCCGTGAATCGGTGATTTGCCAATCCCCGTGCATTCGTTGTGCCGTTCGCCGGCCCGGCGTGGCACGATCCGTCTGTGCCCGCCAACTTCGCCTCGTATCTCCGGGTCTACGAGCCACTGACGGCTTTCGACCGAGACCGCCAGGTCTATTGGCGCCGCTACGTCAAGGAAGGGCGCGCGGTCGCGCCGGCAGATGGGCCCGTCCGGCAGCGCACGGCGGTCCTGGAGGCGCTCGGCGCGGGGTGGAGCCGGCTGCCGGACCTGCCGGAGGATGCGTACGTCCTGGAGACCGACGACACCCTGCTGGTGTGTCCGTGGAACCTGCGGGTTCGCATTGCCGAGGCCGCGTTGACCGCACGGGACGGGGTGCCACCCGTGTTGGCCGACGCCTTCGTGCCGGCGAAGCTCGCCGGCATCGCGAAGACGGTCGTCGACGATTGGCGCAACGGGGCACGGGTGCTCGAGCATGGCATACCGCGTGTACACGAGCAGATTGCGACATGGGGCATTCCTCTGCGGTGGTTCATCTTCATCGACCTGTCCGAACGAGAGCTCGTTCTGGAGCCCGGCGTGCGTACGCTCCGTTACCGTACGGAGATCTCCCGCGCCCGCCGGCGGGCCAATCGGGCGCACTCGGTGCTCCGGAAGGCGCTCGGCGCCGCGCCGGTTACGGAGGCGGTCGAGGAGGGCGCCCGGTGGCTCGAAGAGTTCCACCCGCGGTCGATCGTGGAACTCGATTACGGCGGACTTGTCGGTCTGATTTCCGACGAAGATTTGCGAGCAGATGACTCTCCTGGGTTGATTGCGGCGGGCCTAGCCGCATTGTCCCGAGGTGAGACTGACGCCGCCGCTGAGATTTATGAGCAGATTGTGGCGAGATGGCGTGAGGTAGAACTCCTCGAACGGAGTAACTAAGAAGAGCACGCTTCGTATTCATGCGATTCACGGACCGTAATTATCGGTCTAAATAAGACATCATGTGTCATCCAGAATCATGATAAATCGGACATTGATCCTCCATACATCCATGTACGACCAACCGTTCGGACCATGTCGGACATCGGGGACTAGCCGGACCATAGAAACGCGCCAGCCGGATGGGACCCCGGTTCGCGTTTATGGGTATATATGGAGGAGTGACCGAATGGCATCGCGTACGCACGAGCCAGAGCCCTTGCTGACCCCGGCCGAGGTGGCGTCGATGTTCCGCGTCGACCCCAAGACCGTTACCCGGTGGGCCAAGGCGGGCAAGCTGAGCGCAATCCGTACTCTCGGCGGCCACCGCCGCTATCGTGAATCAGAGGTTCGCGCCCTGCTTCAGGGTCAGATTCCGACCCAGCGGCAAGGTGACTGAGAGTCAGATTTTGCGTCTGGCCCGGCTAGGTGCCAGCAGACGCTTCGGACGGCGGCGGCGCGTGTTGATGACACGCACCGCCGCCGTTTCGTTTGCCGGCGAATCGGCTGCGTGCGTGAACCAGCGCATTCACGCGGTCGAGTGAATTGTTCCTGCCGCCGGGAAGGTCACGCGGAGGCCGACCGAGCCTTCGCGACCGCGCCGCCACAGGCTCAGGGCGATCGATAGCCGGCCGAACCAGCCATACTTCCGCCTGATCAACTCACGCGTCCGGTCGCTATCCGCGGCGTCACAGATCTCGGCCCGCCCCGGTACGGGCTCGCTGCGGAGCTTGCCCAGGCGCGAGCAGGCCGCGACGGTGACGTCGGCCCGCCGCCGGATGCGTTTGACCTTCCAGGTATCGGCGGCGGTCCAGATGTAGAGCGCGTCGCCCTCGGCGGCGCACCAGACGGCCGTGGGCACACCGGTGCCGTCGCGGCGGTAGGTCGTCAGCGACACGTAACTCTCGCCGGCGAATCGTTCGATCGCGCTCGTCATGGCCGACACCGTACGGCGGCCGGCCGCTAGGCGGGGACCGCCACGCGGGGCGGGTTGCCGGGTCGGCATCCGGGCGGTTGCCGGTGGGCATCCGGGCGGTTGCCGGGATCCGACCGAGCCACCCGCCGGTTGCCGTTAGCGTGGCGTCATGGGCCACGGACGCCGACGGCTGCTCCGTAACCTGTGGGCGAGCCTCGCCGTCGCCGCCACACTGGCCGTCATCGGGGTCGGACTGCCCGCCGTCAACAGCCTCCTGCCGAGCGCCCGGGCGGTGTCCGCCGCCGAGTCCTACGCGATCGCGGCCGGGGTGTCGGTTCGGCCGCCCGCGGACGCGAGCATCGACGTGACGCAGACCCAACCCGGTCCACGAGGCGGGGCCGTACTCTTCGTTCTCGGTACGGTTCGGTACGCGATCGTCGTCACCCCATTTATCGGATCGCTCTCGACCGCCGCGGACCATCTGCGCCAGAAGATCACTGACACGCGCGGCTACCGGGTCGCCAGTGGTGACACCGCGGTGACGACGGCGCAGGGCGTGACCGGCCGGCAGGGCACGTACGCATCGGCCGGGCGGGTCGGGCGCTATGCCGTCTTCGTCGCGCACGGGCTGTCGGTCGAGGTGACGGTCGCCGGCAGCGACACCGCGCTGCCCGTCGCGCTGCCCGGTATCGCGGCGAGCATCCGTACCCTGGCGTTCCGGACGGCCTCGTGACGACTGACCCCAGGTCGGCCGCGGCTGAGGATGCCGTCCGGCCGGTCGGCCGCGCGAGCGTCGGACTGGTCGGCAAGGCGGCGACGATTCCGATCGGCCACCTGCTTGGCGACTCGGTCGTACCGACACCACAAGGCACGAGCCGCCGCAGATCGCTCCGGCTTCCCGCATTCTGGCTGCTCGTCGTCGCGCTTACCATCGGCCTCTGGCGGATGTCGATGCTCGTGTCGGCGGCGTTCGTACGCTTTCCGGTCGCGACCGTAGTCGCGGCGGCATTGTTCATTCTCTACGCCGTGCCATTCGTCATCGTGGCGCGCAGCATCGACTTCTTCGAGCCGGAACCCGCATTGCTCGTGGGCGCCGCCGTCGGCTGGGGCGCGGTGGTCGCGACGATGACCGCGATCTCGGGAAACACAGCGGCGCGGGCGATCGTCGCGAAGCTTGTGTCGCCGGCGTTCGCCACCGCCTGGGGACCGGCGATCATCGGGCCGACCCTGGAGGAGGTTCTCAAGACGCTCGGTGTCGTCGTGATCGTGTTGGTCGCACGCCGCCAGGTGAACAGCGTTGCCGACGGCGCGGTATACGGCGCGTTCGTCGGCCTCGGATTCCAATGCGTCGAGAATTTTGTGGACGCATGCAACGCCGTCGTCCTGTCCGGGCGAGGGGACAGTGTCCAACCCGTCATCGTCACGTTCTTGTTGCGCGGTTTCCTGGCCGGCTTGTGGAGCCACACGCTGTTCTCCGCGCTGGCCGGCGCCGGTGTGGCGTACTTCGTGGTGCACCGGCGCAACCAACCGTTCGTGCGACGTCTGGGTGTCGCGGTGGCCGGCGTGGCCGGTGCGTGGCTGTTCCACTTCGTGTGGAACTCACCATGGTTCGCCGACGGGTTCGGCTATGGCGGCCTGGGCGTGCTGGCCGGCCTGATAGTCAAGGGCGCGCCGGCCCTCGTCCTGATCGCGCTGCTCGTCCGGTCGGCCAGCGGTCGCGAGGCGGACTTCTACGTCGGCACGCTGCTGACCCTCGGAGATCCGCGGATCATCACGACCCGGGAGGTGGCGACACTACGTACGGGCCGCCGACGGGTGGCCGCGCGCCGGTACGCGTTCGCGCGCGGCGGGCGGGTCGCCAAGAAGGGCGTACGCGACCTGCAACGGGCGCAGGCTCAGCTGGCTTTGGATCTGTCCCGTGGCGGGCGCCGCGCCTATCCGCTGCGCCTGCGCGTGCTGGTCGCCCGGCGCCGACTCGACGCCATGGGCCATCCCGAGGCTGTCGTCCCGATGGGTCACCGTCGCGACTGGGGCGGCCTTGTCGTCACCATCGCACTGGTTCTGCTGCTGGCGCTGGTCCTCACCGTCATCATCCAACTCGTCGGCGCCAGCTAAAGGCGGCCCGGCTTGACCACGTCGGGATCAAGCCTGACCGCCCAGAGTGGTCAAGTAGGACCACCTAGTAACTACTAAACCGACGGAGCATGCCCGCCGTCCCCGTCGACGACGGTCTCCGGCGTTCCGTCCTCGTCAATGTCCACCATGGTGATGTCGACCTTGCCATCGCCGTCCGTGTCGAACTGGTACAGGTCGGCCTTGCCGTCGCCGTCCGTGTCGGACGCCCAGAGGTCGGGCTTACCGTCGTTGTTGGTGTCGGCGACGATCAAATCGACGCGGTCATCGCCGCGTGTCTCAACCGTTTCGTTCTCGCCCATCTGCGGGCTCCTTCCGTCTCGCGAGGGATGGTCGCGGCCGGGTATTCCCCATCCTGGCTCCGGCCAACCGCTACACGGTAGGCCCACCGCGTCGGGGTGGCGACTCGGCAGGGACAATCACCGCATGACACAACGTTGTGCGGTCATCGGCGGCGGCACGATGGGCGCTGGAATCGCGTACGTCGCCGCAACCGCCGGTCTTGACGTCGATCTCGTGGAAGTCGATGCGGTGCGCTGTGCCGGCGCAGTGGAGATGCTCCGGGCGCGCTGGGACGAGGCGGTGCGTCGCGGCAAACTCGACGCGGCGGCGGCCGCTGATGCCCGTACCCGAATCAATGCCGTGACCTCGCTCGACGCGATTGGTGACGGGCCTGACGTGCTGGTGGAAGCGGTGCCCGAGGTCCTGGGATTGAAGCGCGACGTCCTCGTGGCGGCCGAGGCGAAGTGGCCCGGACTGCTCGCGTCCAATACGTCGAGCATTCCGATCGGCGAACTCGCCGTCGGTCTCAAAGCGCCGGAGCGCTTCATCGGTCTGCACTTCTTCAATCCGGTGTGGGCGATGGCGCTGCTGGAGATCGTGGTCGGGCCGGCCACCGCTGCACCGACCACCGATGCGGCCGTTGCGCTGGCGCGTCGGTTGGGCAAAGAGCCCATCGTGGTACGGGATTCGCCCGGCTTCGCCACGTCGCGGCTCGGGGTGACGCTGGGGCTGGAGGCGATCCGGATGCTCGAGGAGAACGTGGCGAGCGCGGCCGACATCGACAAGGGCATGGTGCTGGGCTACCGGCATCCGATGGGGCCGTTGGAGTTGACCGATCACGTCGGCCTCGACGTCCGGCTCGGTGTCGCGCGGACGTTGCGGGCCGCGTTTGGCGAGCGCTTCGCGCCGCCGCCGTTGCTGGAGCGTCTCGTCGCCGAGGGCAAACTCGGACGGAAATCCGGTGAGGGCTTCTACCGGTGGGTCGATGGGAAGCGGGCGATGGGAAGCGTCAATGACTAGTCCATATGAGCTCGCGTTGGTCGTCGAGGAGCGCGCCGATCGCGTCGTCGTGACCCTGAACCGGCCGGCCCGGCGCAACGCGATCGACATGCAGTGCGTCGAGGAGTTGCACGAGGTTTGCGGCCGGCTCGAACGCGACCCGAGACTGCTGCTCATCACCGGCGGCAGCGACGGCGTGTTCGCCGGCGGCGCGGACATCGCACAACTGCGGGACCGGGGTCGGCTCGAGGCGCTGGCCGCGATCAACGTCGGCGTATTCGAGCGCGTCCGGCGGCTGCCTATGCCGACGATCGCGGCGATCGACGGTGCCGCGCTCGGCGGTGGTGCCGAGCTGGCGTACGCCTGTGACCTGCGCGTGTGCACATCGCGTACGTTCTTCGGCCAGCCCGAGGTCCGCCTCGGGATCATCGCCGGCGGCGGGGCATGCTTTCGGCTGCCCGCCCTGGTCGGCGAGCCGATGGCCAAGGAGATGCTGCTGACCGGGCGGCGGGTGCCGGCGGACGAGGCCTTCGCCGTCCGACTCGTGAATCGGGTCGTCGACGATCCGGCCGCGCTGTTGCCGACGGCGCACGCGATGCTGGACGAGATCGCGAAGGGGTCGGCGTTGGCACTGCGCCTGACGAAGGCGACCGTCGACGCCCCGCCAGCGGCGCATCCGCAGTTGGATATCGCGAACCAGGCCGTGCTCTTCGAGGATCAGGAAAAGCGCGACCGGATGACCGCCTTTCTAGAGCGACGGCGCGACTGACGAGGCTGTGACGGCGGTCGCGGCAGACTGCCCGGCCCGGACGGTACGGTGCCCACCATGAACGCTTCGGAGCCGTCCCTCGCGCTGTCTGAGCTCGCCGCCACGATTACGGCGACCGGCACACTGCCCGAGCGGATGGGCATCGAGATCATCGAGGCGACGCCGGATCGGGTCGTCGGCGTGATGCCGGTGGCCGGCAATGCGCAGCCGTACGGTCTGCTGCACGGCGGCGCATCGTGCGTTCTGGCCGAGACGTTGGGCTCAATCGGGGCAGCTCTGCACGCGATGCGGCTGCACGGAGGCATCACCGTTGGCGTGGACATCAACGCGACGCACCATAAGGGCGTACGGTCCGGGAATGTGACCGGCGTCGCGACCCCGCTGAAACTCGGCGGCAGCGTGGCGAGCTACGAGGTCGTCATCACTGACGAGACCGGCGATCGCGTCTGTACGGCCAGGCTCACTTGCCTGTTGCGCAAGCCGTCACCAGATGATGACGCCACGTGACCGTCGTCTTGAACCGGTGCGCGGCTTGACCGATGGCCTTACCGTGACGTAATGACCAGCGCCGATCGCGACGCGTACGACGATGCCCAAATGATCCTGGGTGTGGCGCTCGCCGGCGACCATGGCGCGGTTTCGGACGGCCTGGACGACGTGGTGAGCCGCGCCGGGATCGCGGGCGCCTACAACGTGGCTCTCTGCCTCGCGGCGACGATGGTCGGCGATGACTTTCTCGATGGCGCCTTTCCGGGCGGCGGTGCGGCTCTCGACTACCCGGGCATCGACGAGGCAAGCTACGACGCCCGATGGGTCGCCCGTTTCGTCAGCGCGTACGTTAACGCCGACCGGCCCACGGGCGAGGCTCTATTCGGTGCGGCCGTGGCCGACGGGCAGGTCACCGCGTGCATGGCCACGCTGGCCGGATCGACCCTGGAAACGCTTCGCCGCCGCGCTTGACGGGCACCGTCGGCGGGGCGTGATAGTTCTATGGCATGTCCGACGCGATCCTCGACAAGGTCCGCAAGCTGCTCGCCAAGGCCGAGGATCCGGCCTGCACACCGGCCGAGGCTGAGGCGTTCACGGCCAAGGCCGCCGAGCTCATCGCGAAATACGGCGTCGACAGCGCCTTGCTCGCGGCCGCCGACCCGGCAATCGATCCGGTCGGGGATCTGGTGGTCGAGGTGCTCGCTCCCTATGCGTTGGACAAGTGCACCCTGCTGGCCGGCGTCGCTGGGGCGCTGCGCTGCCAATGCGTCCGGCGCCAGGGTTGGTCCGCGGGGCGCAAGACGTTCTCGATGCATCTGTTCGGCCATGACACGGACCTGCGACGAGTTGAGGTGCTGTTCACGTCCCTGCTCGTTCAGGCGAGCTTCGCGCTCGTCGTGGCGCCCGTCCCCCGCTGGGAGAACGTGGCCGCCTATCGGCGGTCATGGTTCGCCGGTTATACGCAGGCGATCGTCGCCCGTCTCCGTACAGCCGAGGATCGTGCCGCGGCCGCCGCGGAGCGGGATGTGCGTGGCCGATCGGTTGCGCTCGTGCTCGCCGACCGCGGCGCCGAGGTGACCGACCGGGTTGCCGCGGCCTATCCGCGGTTGCGGTTCGCCGGCCCGCGCCGGCTCGCTGGAAGCGGAATGGGTCACGGGTACGCGGCCGGAAGGCGCGCAGACATCGGCACGACGCGGGTGCGCGGCGCCGGAACGGCGGCCGCCATCGATGGTCGATAACCGCGGAGCCGCGTTGCGATCACGGCCGGCGTGAGCGGCGCCGGCTGGTGGGACTGGCGGTTCACCGTACCGGGGGATGGGTTGGGATGAAGATCGACGGAGCGTTCAGTTGCCCGCCGCCCAATCCTGATGCGTCTGCAGGAACACGCCGACGTTGTCGT
>DASQPR010000728.1:0-3081 GCA_035643815.1 Micromonosporaceae bacterium
ACCGACTCGAAGAGCTTCCTGCGCATGCACATCGACGACACGGGTGCCCTCGCGATCTACCCGGTGGAGGTGCCAAGCATCAGCCGGCATTGGATCACGACGCCCGGCGCGGAGGTCGCCCACGCGTCGTGGATCGAGCCGACCAAGCCCATCGGGTACGGGCTGACCGAGCCGCCGATCGTCATCCGCTAGTTCTCGTACCGCTCCGAGTAGGCCTTCCGCGAGCCGCACACCGACGCACGCGAGCAGCTGCAGCGAGACCCGTCGGAGTCGAGCCGGACGACGACCGCGTCGCGCGGCACGCTGTGGCCGATGACCCGGCCGTCGCCCTCCGGGGTGGAGACGCGCTCCCCGACGGCCGGCGCGGTCGCCTGGAACTGTTGGTAGAGCGGGTGCTCGTATTTCAGGCAGCACATCAGCCGCCCGCACGCTCCGGATATCCGTAGCGGGTTCAGCGGCAGCTCCTGGTCCTTGGCCATGCGGATGCTGACCGGCTCGAAGTCGGTCAGGAACGTGGCGCAGCACAGGTCACGCCCGCAGGAACCGATCCCGCCCTGCACGCGCGCGGAGTCACGCGCGGCGAGCTGGCGCAACTCGACCCGGCAGTGCAGCGTCGCGCCGAGGTCGCGAACGAGCGCGCGGAAATCGACTCGATGCGGAGCGGTGAAGTAGATCGTCGTACGCCCGCCGCTGGATCCCTCGGCGTCGACGACGTGATCGACCGCGACGACCTTCATCGGCAGCTCGTGATCGCGGATGAGCTGTTTGGCTGCGACCTTCGCGGCCGCCTTGCGCTCCCGCTGGGTCTGCTCGCGCCGGAGATCGGAGTCGGCCGCGATGCCGAGCAGGGCCGGGAAGCCGTCGGTGTCCTCGGTGACCCATTGCGGCGCCCAAACACATTCGGCGACCTCGGGACCGTCGTCGGTGGGAACGAGTACGCGGTCGCCGACACCGAAGGTGAGACCGGCCGGATTGAAGTAGAAGAGCCGGCCATACCGGTTGAAGCTCACCGCGCACAGCATCCCCATGCGGCCACTGTAGTGCGGTTATGCGGTCCACGCATCGTGCCCTATTAGCCGGAAAAATTCTGTTTGCGTGACCCGTGACGAAATCTGAACACGTGCGTTGGTACGGATGGAACACACAGGCCTGCGGGGGGTGCAGGAGCCGCGGCGCCGGTCGCGAGACGCGAGTCTTGCCACTGGCGCCGTTGGCGTGTCCGTACACGAACGGCGGCTCGCAAGATCGGCGCAACCGCCGAGCGGTCGCCGGCTGATCGGCCGCACCTACACCAACGTTGCCGCCACTGACGTTGCGGCCGCCCACGGTGCTGCGGTCGACAGCGTTGCGGACGCCAAGGTTGGAGCAACCGTCCGTTGCGGCGGCCGTCGTTGCGGCGGCCGACGGTGTCAGCGGACGTCGATGCGGTGGCCGGCCCGGATCGTCGGAGCAGCGCCGGTATCCACGCGGCCGGCTTCGGCGAGAATCGACGCATACCGGTCCCGCACCTGCCATCCATCGTCCAGGCAGTGCGCGACCATCGCGAGCACCTGTGCGCCGATGTCGGCGGCCGCGACGATCGTCGCGTGATCGGTGCCGGTCATGGCGGCCGACCGCAGCGTCAGGGCCTCCCGCGAGCCGAGGCACGAGGCGAGCGTGCCAGCGAGGGAGCGCCGGCTGCGCGCGATCCAGTCCGCTGTCGCCCGCAGGAATGCCGACGCTTCGTCGAGACCCCCGGCCAGGTCATCGAGGTGTGCCGCTATACCCGGCCATGCGTTGATGTAAGCCTCCGCCGCGACGCCTTGCGAGTCGATCGATCGGGGCAGGCCGGCAACAATGTCGTGCCACTCCGACATCGACGCCGTCACCGACTGCGCCGCGTCGGTCAGCTGCTCGGCATCGAGGCCCATCAGGTGTGCCGCCGCGTCGGATGGCGTCGCCCCGACCGTACGCATCACCGTCCAGATCGGATGGTTCGGCGGAGCGCCCAAGGTCAGCAGAGCTTGATCGACGCGCGCGAGCAGATCGCTGGCGACGGGATAGACGCGATCGAGCAGATCCATCAGGAACCACCGCCATCGTGCGACGTGCCGCCCCGGTTGGCGTCGGTGTCGCGGTATCCAGCCGCGGCGTGGCGCATGCCATCGCCGAGGCGCGTCACCTCGGCGCCGGCGGCGCCGGCCTGGCGATCGCGAGCATCGAGCGCGGCGGTGAACTGTGCCGACATGGCGCGGCCGAGGTCGCCGAGGCGACCGGGTCCGTCCGCACCGAACGCTCGTGCGCCAGGGTCGAGTTGGGTCAACGCTGTCGCGGCCCGAACGAGCCGGGTCGCCGCGGCGTCGAGCCGCCTCTCCAAATCGTCGAGCTCCATCAGACCCTCCCCACCGCGTGATAGTCGCCGAACGACTCGGCGTGCAGCTTCTGCCGAGCCCAGGTCGCCGCGTCGGCTGCGGCGGTCACCGCGAGCCGCACCGACGTCGAGACCGTGCGGCCCGGCTCACCAAGGAGGCGGTCGTCGATCACCACGTCGCGGATCGTGCCGGCGAGTGTCACGATGACTTCGACGAGCCCGTCGGGCGAACGGACGGTCACGTCCATCGCGGCGCACGCCTGGTTGAACTCGGCGAGTTGGGCCTCGACACGTTGGTAGCGCTCGATCGCCTCGTCAATGAACGCCTCGTCGATCTCGCGCGCCATCGGCGACTGCCCTCCCCGCCCGTAGAGCCGGATCAGCCCGCGGCCGCAAGTGATCCGCCTCGAAACCTACGGCACGCCGCATCGATCGGGAAAGCCCGCGTTCGTCCCCTGTGGATAACCGGCGCGACACTGTCGATCGCGGCGATTCAGCCCGCCGGACCTGCGAATCAGCCCTGCCAGAGTGCGAGCATCATCGATTCGACCGCGATCCGTGGCTTGACGTTCTCCTCGATGGCGCTGCGGCAAGCCAGCACGGCCTCCAATCGGCGGAGTGTGCCCTCCGCCGTCCATCGAGCCGCCGCTTGCGCCGCCGCCTCGGCAACATCGGTGTGTACGGACGCGACCGGTGCGCCGAGGATCATCGCCAAGACATCCCGGTAAAAA
>DASQPR010000729.1:0-4578 GCA_035643815.1 Micromonosporaceae bacterium
GTCCAGCGAGCGTCGTCCACGCGTCGGTCGGGCCCGGCCGGCCGTCCACGCTGCCCATGTGCAGGTAGTGGTCGGAGCGGAAGAAGCCGTCGAATCCACACTCCTCGGTGCGGAGCGCGAGCCGGCGCAGATCGTCGTAGGTGGCGCCCTGCTGCGGCTCGTTGAAAATGCAGATGTCCATTCCCTGGTCCATGGGGCAACCTTCTCAGGTGACCGAAATTCGCGTACGCCGGGCCTGCCCGGCCGACGGTTCGAGCATCGACGCGATGTTCGCCGCCACCTGGGGTGAGCCGTTCGTCGCCGCGGGCGGGCGTCTTTATGACCTGCGCACCCTGCCGGCGCTTGTCGCGACGCGAGCGGTCGTCGCCGGTTCCGCTCAAGACGGCGACGGTACGAAGGAAGCCGACGAGCCGTCCGAGCAGATCGTCGGCGTGCTGACCTACGAGATCGACGGCGACGGCATCGAGGTCGTGTCGATCGAGGCGGTCCCGCCCCACGAAGGCATCGGCACGGCACTGCTCGCCGCGGCGGCGGACCTCGGCAATGCGGAAGGCTTGGTCCGCCTGTTCCTGGTCACGACGAACGACAACATCGACGCCCTCCGCTTCTACCAACGACGTGGCCTGCGCATCCTCGAAGTCCGACCGGATGGGGTGGCCCGATCGCGCGAGGTGAAACCACTGATCCCGCTGATCGGGTCGTACGGGATCCCGATGCGCGACGAGATCGTGCTCGGACGCGATCTGTAGCCCGCTCGCGATGTGAACCCTGCCGCGCCACCCGCGCTACGGTCAATCGCATGGCAGGCAGCGGGTACGGGTGGATCAGCCTCACGACGGACTATGGCCGCTCCGACGGCTTTGCCGCCGCGCTGCACGGCGTGATCGCCCGCATCGCGCCGACCGTACGGGTCATCGACGTGACGCACGACGTACGGCCGGGCGACGTGGCTCGCGGTGCCGCCGTCCTTGCGCAGACCGTTCCCGACCTGCCGATGTCCGTACACGTGGCCGTCGTTGATCCGGGTGTCGGCACCGGCCGTCGTGCGATCGCGCTCGCTACCGGTGGCGGCCTGCTCGTCGGTCCGGACAATGGGCTGCTACTCCCGGCCGCGGATGCGCTCGGCGGCATCACCGAGGCGGTCGAACTGACGAAGCGGGACTGGCACCGTGAGACGGTGTCGGCGACGTTTCACGGCCGGGATATTTTCGCGCCCGTAGCCGCGCGCTTAGCGACCGGTGCGCCGCTCCGTGACGCCGGCAGCCTGGTGGCCGCGGCGGATCTCGTCCGCCTGCCGCCACCCGTGGTGGAACTGGGCGATGGGTTCATCGAAGCCGAGGTGCTGACGGTCGACCGGTTCGGTAACGTCCAGCTAGCCGCGACCCCGGATGACCTGGACCGGCTCGGGGAGAACGTCCTGGTCAGTGGCCTGCGCGCGGTACGGGTGACGACGTTTGGCGACGCGCCACACGGCAGCCTCATCGTGTTCGGCGACTCCGCCGGGCACGCCGCGGTCGCGATCAATGGTGGCCGGGCGGTCGTCGCGCTGGGCATCGAGCCCGGCGACGTGCTGCGCATAGCGACACTCTGATGCCATCGCGCCAGTTGCCGGTCGCGTGATGACGGCCTGATGACAAGACGACCGGAGCGGAGAGAATAGGCGGCATGCCCGAGGGCGACACTGTCTTTAACCACGCGCGAGCGCTGCACGAGGTGCTGGCCGGGCAGACGATCGTACGGTCCGACTTCCGCGTGCCGAAGCTCGCGACGACCGACCTCACCGGCTGGACCGTCGTCGAGTCGGCCGCGCGCGGCAAGCATCTCCTGCTCCGCTTGGCCGATCCGGACGGCGTGACCGCGACACTCCATTCGCACCTGCGGATGGACGGCTCCTGGCGTACGTTCCGCCGCGGTGAGCGATGGCACGGCGGTCCGGCCCACACGATACGGATCGTGCTCGACACCGAGAAGATCACCGCGGTCGGCTATCACCTCCACGACATCGCACTCGTCCCGACCAATGACGAGCACACGCTGCTCGACCATCTCGGGCCCGATCTCCTCGGCCCGGACTGGGATTCCGCGCGTGCGATCGCGAACCTGTCGGCGGCGCCGGAGCGGGCCATCGCCGACGCTTTGCTCGACCAGCGCAATCTCGCCGGCATCGGCAACATGTACAAGTCCGAGGTGCTGTTCCTGCGGGGGATCTGGCCGTGGCGGCCGGTCGGCGACGTCACCGACCTCGACGGGCTGGTGTCGTTGGCGCGGCGGATGATCAACGCACACCGCGGCCGGTGGACCCAATCGACCACCGGGTCACTCCGACGGGGCGAGGAATTCTACGTGTACGGCCGGGCCGGCCGTCCGTGCCGGCGATGCCGGACGCCGATCAAGCGCGCCGACGAGGGCGACTACGACCGCATCACGTTCTGGTGCCCGTCCTGCCAGCGCGATTCCGGATGACTGGTCTCAGGTTCACGTAACCGCGAAAGATCTAAAACGCTCCATCAGTCGAGTGAGTGGGCCGCCGCCCTAAGCGGCTACCGGTAGAAAACTCGGCCAACGCTTCGGCCATGCCGCGCAGCTTGTCCGACGCCTCCGTAAGCCGGCCCTTAGCGATCGGCTCACCGAGCAGCCCGTTTTCGGCGACGACACTGGCCGCCGCGGTCACGAACCCCTCGTACGCTCCGACTCCGTCGGTGAGCTGCGCGACCATGTCCTGGTGCGCCGTCACCAACTGGTCGCGGGGACCGGCCGTGGTGGCTGGCAGCCGGAGCACCCGCTCAACGGCGGCCGCCCGCTCGGCGAGGTCACGCAGGGCGCGCTCGGCGGTCAACGCCTCGTCGCGAACGTCCGTCCCGACACGCGCGCCGAGACCGGCCAACGACTTCGCTGCCCGGTCGAGGCGTGCTCCGGCATCGGCGACGGCCGACCCCCGGATCTTCGACAGGTGCTGGACGCGGTGCAATTCGCCGATCGCCGTACGGCCAATGGGCAGCCGACCGACGATCCGCTCGAGCCGTTGCTGATTGCGGGCAGCCCGAGCCGATTCGGACAGCGGCTCCGGGACCGGCTGGCTGGCCAGCGCCCGAAGGTCGGCCCACCGCCAGAACGCAATGGCGACCGAGCCGCCGGCACCGGCCGCCCAGAACGCGTCCGGTAGCCCGATCCCTTCGTACGGAAGCAGCACGACGGTCGCGCCGACGAGGCCGCCGGCCGTCACCGTCCACCACCGCGCAGACCGTCGCAGCCAGCGCAGCCGGGTCAGATGACGGGCACGAGGATCGGCCACGCCTCGGCTCCCTTCCTCGGCCCGCGCTATGTGCGGGGCAATGCCGCTTCCCCGGGCCTAACCGGCCGCGGACGTGTCGCCGGTCTTGTCCTTGTCCTTGGAAACGCTGCGGCGGATTTCGTCGAGGCGGGCGACGCTGGCGTCGCCATCCCGGCCACCGGACGTGGCCGCGGAGTCGCCGGACGCGCCAGCGATGGCCTCCTGATTAGCGCCACCGGTCAGTTGGCCCCCGGACATGCTCGCTCGGATCTGTTCCAGGCGCGACGATCCGGCCATGTCGAGTGTGGACTTCTGCACCTCGAGCATGCGGCCCTCGACGGAATTCGAGGCCAGCTCGGCCCGGCCCATCGCGTTGGCGTAGCGGCGCTCGATCTTCTCGCGCACCTCGTCGAGCGACGGCGTGTTGCCGGGTGCGGCGAGCTCGCTCATGCCCTCCAGCGAATGTGCCACCGTCTCCTGCATCTTCGCCTGCTCGAGCTGGCTCAGCAGCTTCGTCCGCTCGGCGAGCTTCTGCTGCAGCACCAGCGCGTTGTTCTCGACCGCTTTGCGCGCCTGCGTCGCCGCCGACAGCGCCTGGTCGTGCAGGCTCTTCAGGTCCTCCATCGCCTGCTCACCGGAGACGAGCTGGGTGGCGAACGTCTGGGCGGCGCTTTCGTACTGGGTCGCCTTCTCCTCGTCGCCGTCAGCTCGGGCTTTGTCGGAGAGCACCAGAGCCTGGCGGGCCGACGACTGCAGCTTTTCGACCTCGGACATCGTCCGCGACAACTTCATCTCGAGCTGGCGCTGGTTGCCGATGACGGCCGCCGCCTGCTGGACGAGGGCCTGGTGCTGGCGCTGCGCGTCTTCGATCGCCTGCTGGATCTGGATCTTCGGATCGGCGTACTCGTCGATCTTGGCGCCGAACAGCGCCATCATGTAGTTCCAGCCCTTGACGAACGGGTTCGCCATATCTGCGGTCCTCTCTCAGCCGTCCCTATATGCGCCGGTCGACCCGCGCGAGGCGGTTCGTGCGCCGCTGCGCGATTCGTGCCGCGACGCGTCGCGTTACCGACGCATGCCACTCCATCGTCGCAGGCGCGCGCGACCACGTCACGCCGCATCCGGATCGATCTTTACGACCGCCCGGATTTGTCTCGCGCCACCCTACGCATTTCGTGCCATCCGAGGGACCGCGCGGGGTCAGACCGAGACGGGGTCGCGGCCACGGCCGTTCGTCGACCGGATATTGCGCTTGGCGCGCAACGTCGCCTTGAGCGGACTGTCCTGGCGAATCGAGACCGACACGT
>DASQPR010000730.1:0-3945 GCA_035643815.1 Micromonosporaceae bacterium
GCCACGATCGCGGCGCAGCGGGAACTGATCGCGTGTACGACGGCGGCCGTCTCGGCCAGTTCGGTGTCGGATAGGGCGTAGAGCGCACGTGTGGCCAGTTCGGCGATGTCCGCCGTCACCTGCCGCCACCCCTCGTCCACGGCCTAACAATGGCACAGACGTACGACACTTCCCGGAGCCCGAACGGGGGCTGAAACCGTTGTGGCACAAACGATCCACGACCAGGACAACGACGAACCGGCAACGGGTTGACGCCCAGACCTCCCGATGCAGTGCCGCCCGGGCCGCCACCTCGTCGTCGCCGCGCACCGGCCGGATCCGGAAACCATCCGGCAACACCGGCTGCGGCGGAATATCGTCGAGCGACCGATGGTGCGCGACAAAGAAGTGGCCGGTCTCGTCCGGAGCGTATCCCGTCCGTACCAAAGCTTCGGTCACGTGGCGCTCGGTGGACAGCACAGTGACGGACACGCGGACCCCGGCCAGTTCCGACGCCCAAGCCACGACCGCATCGAGCAGATCGGAAAACACTGGATCGACGGCCAGTGACAATCGATCGGGCCGGGTGAGCCAACCCCACGCCGCGATGTCGCCGCCGCGCTCCCACAACGACATGTGCCACGCCGGCCGCCCGGCCGGTTCGAGGCCGAACTCCCATGCGAAGTCGCCGATATGCCAGCGGCTATCCGGTGTCCAGATCCGTTGCGAGGCGGATCAGCGCCGTCAGATCGGTGGGGCCAATCGCGGCGGGCGGCGAGTGCGGGCATCTGGCCACTATGCCCGCACCCGCCCTATGTCAGCATCCCCAATAGGACCGCATCCCCAATAGGACCGCATCCGAAGACGCTCACGGCACGGGCACGCCGTGGATCACCACCGGCCCGAGCGTCGGATCGAGTTCGGTCGCTTGGCTGACTCCACTGGGAGTGATGACGTCCATCGCCTTCGGCACCGTGCCGGGATCGACCGCGCAGATCGGCGATGTGCCGCCGGGTTGGCAGACGCCGAACGCGAAGTCTTGCGGTGTCGGCGCGAACGCCCGCGCCTGATCCGGGCTGAAGCCGTCCTGGCCGGTCAGCACGACACCGAACGACCAGCCCGACGTCGGCGTGCCCAAAGCACTTTCCGGTACGGCAACGGTGATCGTGTTCGCGATCGTGGAGGAAACGACCGCGCCGACCGTTCCCTGGGCGTTACCGTTCGCGTCGACCCAGACCGGCGAGGCGAACCCTTGCACCTCCATGCGTTGGCTCCACGCGTCGGCCGGCGCGATCGTGTAATTCCGGGCCGGGAACGCTGCCGCCGTCGACGTCGGGGCGGCATCGGCGGTGTGGATGAAGATATCCAGCATCTGGGCGCCGATCGTGTTACCGAAGGTCGGCGTGAGCGCACGAACCGTCGTTCGCAGGTAGGCCGTGCCGTCCTTCGTCAACACCTGGAACCGGGTGATGTCAAATGATCCGGCCGAGAAGGACGAGGATGTCGGATACGCGTACGTGCCGGGACCGTTGTCGTCGCCGCTCGGATCGGTCACGTCGAGCACGGTGGTGCCGCCGACGAGATCGCCGACCACCGATACCTGCGCGGTGCCGGTCGCGGTGCCGAGACCGGCGCCAGTCGACGCGGCGACCGTAATCACGTTGGTACCAAACCCGATCGGTACGGTCGCCGAAAACGCCCCGCTGCCGTCCGCTGTCGTGGTCACGACGGACGAGGCACCGGCGACGTCGGTGTCGTTGACACCGATGGTGACGTTCGCGTTCGGCGCGGTCGTCCCGGCTACCGTTGTCGAGTCGCCACCAACCGTGGTGCCGCCGGCTGGCGTGGTGATTGTCACCGGCAGCGCCGCCGGCGGTGTGTGCCGGACGTAGCGGTCGGCCACGATGGCCGGCTGGTCGACGATCGTTCCGCTGCCGATGTTCAGGATGAGGCGCAACTCCTGCGCCTGCGCCCAGGTGAGTGGCGCGGCGGAACCGGCCGGTTTGCCGTCGGTGAAGCCGATCGATGCGGTGGTCGGGTCACTTCCGTACGGCGACGCGGCCAGATCCGGGTTCTCCCAAGCTTGCTCGGGGACGAGACCCTCGCCGGATGCCGACTTCAACAGGAACTGCAACTCGGCCGTCGCGGTCGGCGTGTCGCCGGTCAGCAACGCGGACTCGGCGCGCTCGCCGGAGAGCACGGGCCACAGATGCCCGGTGCCGGTGTTCGTTGTCGGCCACGGCTGCCCCGGATTCGTACACGTCGACTGGCTCGGCTGGTAGCAGTCGCCGTACCCGTCGGCGCTGCCCTTCGCGGCGGCGTCGGTGCCGTAGCGGTAATAGCCGGTGCCGGACGGCGTGCTGACCGCGATCTGCTTGTCCACCACGGCTAGCGAGTTCAGATAGTCGGGGTCGGTCGGCGACAGTTCGCCGAGGCGTACGAGTTCCTGGAACCCGCCGTCCACCACCGCACGCTGATCCTGATCCGGCTGGACGCCGTTGCCGAGGTTGTACGAGACGGCTGCGTTCGGGTCACCGGTGCGCGACAGCCGGATGAAGTACGGCGACGAGCTGTACGGCCCGGTCGACGTGACCGTCCACCCCTTGACGTTGCGCTGGAACGAATCGGCGACCGCCTGGTAGAGCCGGGCACTCGCCGTATCCGCCTGCATCGTGGCGATCTTCGCCGCCGCGGTCAGGCCGGCAATCTCGGCCGCGATAGTGGATGGTGAATAGCCGGACTGCTCCTCCCACCGCTCGACTCCGAACGATGGCCCATGCGCGACGACGAAGTCGGCGGCCGGCTTGATGTGGTCTCGCCACAGCGTCGCGTCGCCACCGAGCCCACTCAGATAAGCCATCAGGATCGGGTACGACGACTCGTCCAGCTGATCGCCGCCGGTGTCCGGAGCGACCTTGCCGTTCAGCAGCGAGTTGCGCGGGATCTCACCCGTCGGCAGCTGCTGGCGCTCGAACAGGAACCGGGTGGCCGCCTGTGCGGTCGAGCGGTCGCCGTCGGCGAGCAGGCCGGTGAACGTCTCGTAGAGGTCGCGCGCGAAGACCTCGCGATAGGAACCGAAGTAGACCGGCTTGCCGCCGGGCAGCGTCCCGGCATTGACCGCCTGGCCCCACGGGCTCGAGAGCGACGCGACGAGGGCACCGGGGAATATCTTGTCTTCACTGGCCTTCAGGACGTTCGCGCTCACGTAATAGGCGGCGCGCGCCTGCGTTGCGCTGACGCCGGCGACCGGCAGTTTCGGCCGGACCAGCTTCGCGTCGTACGCCGCCCACCCGGCCAGGTAAATCGCCGCGGTCGCGACGAACGGTCGCGCCGCCGACGCCTTTGCGACCGAGACTGCTTGCGTCTGCGTCCGTCCGAAGCCCAGGCTCAGGTCGAACGTCGCCGGACCGTGCCCGCTGCCGCTGGTCTTGAGTTGCTCGGTCAGAACCACGTGCCCATCCGGCGCCGACTGGTAGGTAGTGCCGAGCGACTGGTCGGTGTCGAGCGCGGTCAGGCCATCCGACGTCGATCCGGCGTAGCCGACCGAAGCCGTCTGGAGCTGCGGCGACGTCAATGCCATGAACGTCGGGACCGCGTAGTCCCGGTTCGTCGCCTGGCTCACCGTGGACGAGTCGCCGATCACGCCGGCACCGGACGGGTCAACCACACCGGTGTCCGCTCCACCGTTGGCGGCTCCGCCGCCACCATTGCCGTTGACGTGTGCGTCCAGGTAGGCGTACACGTGGAGTTTGTTGATGTTGGTGTTGGTGCCCGCGCTCGCCTGCAGTTGCGTGTGCATGAGCACCGCGTCGCGCGCGGCATCCGCGACATACGTCGTCACCAGCTGATAGCCGTGCGCGGCGCTAGTCGCGGTGATCGTGCAGCTCATCCCGGTCGGATCGGTGGCTACCGAGTACGTGAGATCGCGCGTCTGCAGATCGGTGAACGACGAACCGTCGGTCACCA
>DASQPR010000731.1:0-5834 GCA_035643815.1 Micromonosporaceae bacterium
TTGGGGCCTTTCCGGTCGCCACCATCTCCCGGAAGCCGGCGCCGGCCCGGAATGCCGGGACCGCCGTCTTCTTCACCTTGACGGCTTCGCCGGTGCGCGGGTTACGGGCCATCCGAGCGGCGCGGGTGCGCTTCTCGAAGACACCGAATCCGGTGATAGAAACCTTGTCGCCCTTGGTGACGGCGGCCTGGACCTCGGCAAGCACCGCGTCGAGCGCGGCGGTAGCCGTCTTCTTCTCACCCAGGCGAACCGCGAGCGCATCGATCAGCTCGGCCTTGTTCACGAGTTCCCTCCATACCAAACGATGACCATCTTTGGCCATTCTGCGGCACGCTATGCCCTTTGCACCAAGGAATCAAACTTCCGTGGGCAATTCTTCTTGTTGTGGCACAACGGGAAGAGGATACCGGGTCCGCCGAAAGTCAACGTACGACGGGAAGAAAGGATGCCCTCGAGGCCTCGAAATCGGCGATCACACCATCTGCACGCAGGGTTAATGCAATGTCGTCGAGTCCTTCGACGAGCCGGGTACGGGCAAAATCGTCGAGCGGGAAGCCCCAGGATTGGGCGTCCACACGAACTTCACGTGTCATGACGTCGACAGTCACTTTCGTGGACGGATTTGCCTCGACGATCGACCACAGTGTCTCGACGGCGTCCGATGGCAAGGTGACCGGAACGAGACCCTCCTTGAGAGCGTTGCCACGGAAGATGTCGCCGAAACTGGGCGCGATGACCGCGCGCATACCCCAGTCGCGCAAGGCCCAAACGGCGTGTTCGCGCGATGAGCCGGTGCCGAATTGGCGTCCCGCAATGAGAATTGAGGCACCGACGAACTCCGGCTTCTCCAGCGGGAAGTTGGGATCGTTGTCTCGCCACGCCCGAAACAGCCCGTCCTCGAAGCCGGTCTTCGTGATGCGCTTGAGATAGACGGCCGGAATGATCTGGTCGGTATCCACATCGGAGCGGCGCAGCGGCAATGCGGTGCCGGTGTGCACAGTTACCTTGTCCATTGCTGAGCTCCCTCAGATCTGTCGGCGCTAGTTGAGGTCGGCCGGGGCGGCGAAATGGCCGGCGACCGCGGTCGCGGCGGCAACGGGCGGCGATACGAGATGCGTACGACCACCGCGGCCCTGTCGTCCCTCGAAGTTGCGGTTCGACGTGGACGCGGATCGCTGACCCGGTTCGAGCGTGTCCGGGTTCATCCCGAGGCACATCGAGCATCCGGCGAAACGCCATTCCGCACCGGCGTCCTCGAACACCTTGTGCAGTCCCTCGGCCTCGGCTTGCAGGCGTACGGCGGCGGAGCCCGGTACGACGAGCATGCGTACGGACTGGGCGACCCGCCGGCCCCGCAACACATCCGCGGCGGCGCGCAGATCCTCGAGCCGTCCATTCGTGCACGAGCCGAGGAACACGACATCGACCGGCACGTCGTACATCCGCGTGCCGGGTTGCAGTGCCATATAGGCGAGCGCGCGCTCGGCCGCCGTACGGCTGCCAACGTCGCCGAAGCTCGACGGATCCGGCACCACACCGTCCAGACTCACGCCCTGGCCCGGATTCGTGCCCCAGGTGACGAACGGCCGCAACGACGGTCCGTCGATGTGCACCTCGGCGTCGTACGTCGCGGTGGCGTCGGTCGGCAGCGACCGCCAGTAGTCCAGCGCCGCCTCCCAGTCCTTGCCGGTCGGCGCGTATTGGCGGCCCTCCACATAGGAAAACGTCGTTTCGTCGGGCGCAATCATTCCGGCCTTCGCACCCCACTCGATCGACATGTTGGCGATCGTCATGCGGCCTTCCATGGACAGCGCCTCGATCGCCGGACCGCGATACTCCACCACGTGCCCGATGCCGGCGCCCGTACCGACCTGAGAGATGAGCGAGAGCACGAGATCCTTCGCGGTCACGCCCGGACCGATCTCGCCGTCGACGGTCACCGCCATGGTCTTCGGGCGCGCCTGCGGGAGTGTCTGCGTGGCGAGCACGTGCTCGACCTCGCTCGTACCGATGCCAAACGCCAGCGATCCGAACGCACCATGCGTGGCCGTGTGGGAGTCGCCGCACACGATCGTCATGCCCGGCTGGGTCAGGCCGATCTGCGGTCCCAATACGTGGACGATGCCCTGTTCCGCGTCGCCCAGCGGATGCGACCTGATCCCGAATTCCGCGCAGTTGCGGCGAAGCGCCTCGATCTGGGCGCGGGAGACCGGTTCGGCGATCGTGGTCAGGCTGTCGGTCGGCGTGTTGTGGTCCTCGGTCGCGATCGTGAGATCGGGCCGTCGCACCCGCCGGCCGGCGACCCGCAGGCCGTCAAATGCCTGGGGACTCGTCACCTCGTGGACCAGGTGCAGGTCGACGTAGAGAAGATCGGGCTCCCCCGGCTCCGTGCCCGGGCGCACCACGTGCGCATCCCAGACCTTCTCCGACAACGTACGTGCGTTCACTGTTCCTTCTCCCACCATCTGGACTTCCTAAAGTTTGGGAGGTATGTTTCGCCCTATGGGACACAGTATCAGCGGGGTCGGGGTGCTTGACAAGGCTATCGTCATCCTCGGCGCCTGCGTCGATGGCGCCAGCCTGGCCGAGCTTGTGGAACGCACGAAGTTGCCTCGGGCGACGGCCCATCGGCTCGCGCAGGCGTTGGAAATCCATCGGATGCTGGTTCGTGATCCGCAGGGCCGGTGGCGCCCGGGACCCCGGCTGGGCGAGCTCGCCAACGCCGCGCCAGACGTGCTGCTGACCGCGGCCGAGCCGATGGTCGCCGCGCTGCGGGACGCGACCGGCGAAAGTTCGCAGCTCTACCTTCGCCGGGCCGATGAACGCATCTGTGTCGCCGCCGCCGAACGCGCGAGCGGCCTTCGGGACACTGTGCCGATCGGCGCCGTCCTGCCGATGATCGCCGGTTCGGCGGCACAGGTGCTCCTGGCCTGGGAGCCGCCCGAGGCGGTCATGCCGCTGTTGCCGCGTTGCAAATTCACCGGCCGCACCCTGGCCGAGGTCCGCCGCCGCGGTTGGGCCGCGAGCGTCGCCGAGCGCGAGCCCGGCGTGGCCAGCGTGTCGGCACCGGTTCGGGATCGCACCGGTCGGGTGATCGCGGCCATCAGCGTGTCCGGTCCGATCGAACGGCTCGGGCGCCGCCCCGGTGACCGGCACGCTATGGCCGTCGTCCGGGCCGGCCAGCGTCTGTCCGGCCTTTAGATCAGTCCGGCGGTACGGAGTCGGGCGGCGCTAGCGGCTGGTGCTAGCGGCCGCCCGCCGAGTCATGGCGATTCGGTCATCGGACACCGGCCGCCCGGTTGATGCGGCCCCGCGTTTCGGGCGCCGCCGGTTTGTCGCGGCTCGATACGATACTTGCTCGACAACCCCCGGAAGGACCTCCCTCGTGAGTGAGCAAACCCCGCCGACATCGGGCACCCCCGAGCCGGCGCGCGCGCCGGAACCCATTCCGTCGCCATGGGCCGCGCCGCCGGCCGACGCGAACGACTCGACGTATGCCCCGAACGTCAGTGACATGACGGTGTCCACTGCCGACCTATCGACGACGCCCGCTTATCAGCCTGGCGTCAACGGTCAATCGATGATCGATTTCGGCGGCGCCGAGCCTCCGGCGCCTCGACCGGGACGGCGTCGTGCGATCGTGCTGTCGGCGAGTACGGCGTTGCTGCTACTCGTTGGCGTCGGCGCGTACGCCGGCGTGCGGGCCTGGACCGGCAGCGGTGCGGTCGAGCCCGAGTCGGCAATGCCCGCATCGGTCAGCGCGTTCGTACGTGTCGACTTCAACCCCGGCTATGGCGACAAGCTCACCGTCAACAGTCTGGTCAAGAAATTCCCGACCCACGGCAAGTCGACGACCGATCTCGTGACCAAGCTCGAGACAAACGTCGCCAAGGAAGCCGGCCTCGACTACACCACCGACGTCAAGCCGTGGTTCGCCGGGCGGGCCGGCGTCGGAATGTGGACCGATGGACGCGGTAAGCCGGTCGCCCTGATCGCGCTCGCGAGCACCGACGACGCCAAGGCCGAGGCGACGCTGACGAAGCTTCGACGGGCCAAGGGCGCGGACTCGTTCGGCTTCGCGATGGAGAAGGGCTATGCACTGATCGCCGGCTCGGATGGCGACATGCAGGCCACCGCGACCGCGGCGGCCGCGGCGGCCAAGACAGCGACGCTCGCCGACAATGCGACGTTCAAGTCGGCCGTCGCCCACGTCGGCGACGGCAACCTGCTGGTGGCGTACGCGGATCTCGGCAAGGTATCCACACTCATCAAATCAGCAACCACGTCGGCGATCGATGAGTCCGGCGGCAGCCCACTCGGCGCCCTCGGGATGCCCGGACTGGGCATGGCGGGCGGCTCATCGCCGTTGACCGGAATCGCTGCCGTGGGTGGCAAGGTGACCGGTGACGGCATCGAGGTGCGCGCTCACCTCGAGGGAGTCAAGACCGCGTCGTCACCCGTGAAGGTGATGTCGACGCTTTCGGCGCAGCCGTCGGCCACGATCGTCGGTATGTCGACTGTCGGGCTCGACCCCGCAAGCGACGCCGCCAAGCAGCTCTCGAGCACGCTCGGCATGCTGGCCAATGGTGCGGCTCTCGGCGCCGGCGGGGCGGCCTTCGGTGCCGGCGGGTCGACCGACGACCCGTTCGCGGGCGGGTCGACCGACGATCCATTCGCCGGCGACCCGACCGACCCGTTCGGCGGCGACCCCACGGATCCAAGCGGCGGCAGCCCTGGCACCGATCCGTTGTCGGGCATCCTGAGGACGGCCATCCCCAACGTCATCACACCTGTGCTCACGGCCAAGCAGTTGACGGTGGCCTTCACCGGATTGGGCGCCGATCACACCCCTGGTCTGCTCGTGAATATCCAGGAACGCGACGCCGCGACGGCGTCTAAGCTGGCCGACTCGGTCAACCAACTCATCGGCGGCGCGGCTCCGGCCGGCCTGCTGAAGATCACGAAGAGCGGGCCATCGGTCAACGCGACCGTCGGGGCACCGGTCATGGGCGGCTCGCTCGGTTCGGGCGATCTGTTCAAGACGACGATGGCCGGTATGTCGGATGCAACGAGCGCCGGATACGTCGACGTCCAAAAGCTGATCGCGTTGACCGGCCGCGGCACGCCCGCCGCCGCGCGTCAGGACCTGGCTCCGGTCAAGTCGATCGGATTCGGGACCACCTCGGCCGGCACAGCGTCGGACATCCTGATCCGAGTCGTCATCAAGTAGCGCCCACTCGAACGCAGCGCGGCCCCGCAACCAGTCACGGTTGCGGGGCCGCCTTCGTCGCCTCCACAATCAAGGGCGTCGCCACCGAGGTCCACGCGGTCGCCGGCCGCCGGCGTCGATAGGGGACACGATCGTGGCCCAATCAAGCACGCCGATTCCGTTGAGGACACTCGTTCGATGCGGACTCCCGCCGCAGGGATTCCGTACCACGCAAGACCGAAAGCAAAAGGCCCGCCCACCCGAAACGGGCGGCGGACCTTGCGATGTAGCCCCGACCGGATTCGAACCGGCGCTACCGCCTTGAGAGGGCGGCGTCCTAGGCCACTAGACGACGGGGCCGTGCGGTTGTGCTGAACCGGGGGTCACGCCCTTCTGGCGGGCACGACGCTGCGGTCGCTGGGGTACCAGGACTCGAACCTAGACTAACTGAACCAGAATCAGTTGGGCTGCCAATTACCCCATACCCCAATTGGCCCGTGGTGGCGCCGAAGGAGAACTGTACCCGACGCCGATAGGGCGGCAAAATCGGGTTCACTGGCCCGGACGGGTTCACGGAAGCATTGCCGGCGGCCGGCGACAGTACGAGAAATCACGGTCAGTCGAG
>DASQPR010000732.1:0-2849 GCA_035643815.1 Micromonosporaceae bacterium
ACGGCGGCTGTGAGGACGGGTGGGCGGCGGCCGTGCTAGCGATGTGTGCCCGTCGGCCGTCGCAGTGCCCGGCGGCCGTTGCGCGCGGGAGACTGGGGTGGTTGAACGGCCAGGCGGCGGTAACGATGATTGGCGTGGGCGGATAGTTGCGGTGTCAAGTAAATTGAGGGATGCTTGGGTAGTTGACACGGCAAGCATGTGGGGTGGGGACGATGGCGGCATCGGCGGTAAGCGACGAGTCGACCGGGGGTACGTCGGGCGAGCGGATGCCGGCGCTTTACCTCGGGCACGGTGCGCCGCCACTGGTCGACGACGAGTTATGGACGGGCCAGCTCGCAGCCTGGGCCGGTGACCTGCCCCGACCGACGGCCATCCTCATGGTGTCGGCCCACTGGGAGTCGGCGCCATTGACTCTCGGGGCGACCGAGACCGGCGTGCCGCTGGTGTACGACTTCGGCGGCTTCCCCGAGCGCTACTACCGGGCGCAGTATCGCGCCCCCGGTGCACCGGAGCTGGCCAACAAGATCAAAGCACTGATGGCCGACACCGAGACCGTCGCCGAGCAACCACGGCGGGGACTGGATCACGGGGCGTACGTACCGCTGACCGTCATGTATCCGGGCGCTGATATCCCGGTGCTCCAGATGTCGCTGCCCACCCTCGACCCGGACAAGTTGATCGCCCTGGGCCGCCGGTTGGCGCCTCTGCGCGACGAAGGCGTGCTGATCATCGGCAGCGGCTTCCTCACGCACGGTCTGCCGTTCCTGCGCGACTTCCGGGTCGACCAGACACCGCCCGGATGGTCGACCGAATTCGATGCCTGGGCCGGCGAGGCCCTCGCCCGTGGCGCCGTCGATGAGCTGGCGGACTTCCGGAATCGGGCGCCCGGCATGCCGTACGCCCATCCGACCATCGAACACTTCGCGCCGATGTTCGTGACGTTGGGCGCGGCGACCGACCCCGAGGCGCCGGCGCTGCAGGTGATCGACGGCTTCTGGATCGGGCTCGCGAAGCGGTCGTTCCAGGTCGCCTGAGCCCGACGCCGAGACTCCCCGACGCTGAGACGCCGAGACGCCGAGACTCCCCGACCGAATTAGCCGCCCGTGATCGGGCCGACCGTGACCGACGTGATGTTCAGCGGAAGCTTTGGTTTACCGTCGCCCGCGCCGTACGAGTTGTCCGAGCCGGCGGCGGCAACCTTCTGTACGACATCCATCCCGGCCGACACGGTGCCGATGACGGTGTAGTTCGGCGCGAGCGCCGACTGTCCGGTGCTCGGATCGGTCGGCGTGTCCTTGTAGATGATGAAGAACTGACTGCCGTTGCCGTCCGGGTCGTTCGCATTGGCCATCGCGACCACGCCGGCCGTGTAGCCGGGCGTACCGGACGGCAGGTTTTCGTGGCCGTACGTGTAGCTCGGGCCGCCGGCGCCGGTGCCGGACGGGTCACCGCATTGCAGGACGTATATGCCGTTGGTCACGAGCCGGTGGCACGTCGTGTTGTCGAAGAACTTCTGGCTCGCGAGATACGTGAAGCTCGCCGCCGAACACGGCGCATTCGTGACGTCGAGCTTGATCGTGATCGTGCCCTGGCTCGTCGCGATCGTCATGTCGCGTGTGCCCGAGTCGGGCAGGTTCTTCGTCGACGGCGTCCCGGTCTTTTTCAGCGCGGTGTTGCTGCCGTCGGCCGGCTTCCACGTGCAGGAGGCGCCCGTGGCGGCGGCGGCGGTCCCACTGGACGACGTGCCGTGCGAGTTGCCGCTGACCGCGAGCCAGACGAAGCCACCGATCGCAACGATCGTGGCGACGAGAGCGCCGACTACCGCCGCGGCGCGGGGCCGCGGTTGTTCAACGCTGCTCATGACACCCTCCGTCCGGCCGCACACCCATGCGACGGCGGCCAAGTTCAGCATGCCAACCTGTCCGCCGCCAACTCGGAGCACCCTCGCTCGGGATCACCGCCAAACCCGATGCGCATGACCGCTTCGCCCGATGCCGGCCGGCACCACCTGCCGTGCGATGGAGCGTTGACACGTGGCGGGCGACCGGTGATGCTAAGCAAGCGCTTAGTCACGGCTTCTGGCGGCGCAAACGAGACTTACGACACCGGCCGCGTCGGCACGAGCGACGCCGGCTACGCGACAGACGCGCCTACCCACGAGCCGCGTGCGAATCGGGTACGGCGATCCGGACGGCAGGGGATAGATGGGCAACATCAGCTACGACTTCGGCGGTCGAACGGTCGTCGTGACGGGCGCCGCCCAGGGCATCGGCCTGGCTCTCGCTACGTTCTTCGACGCTGCCGGCGCCGACACGATTCTCGTCGACTTCGACGCCGACACCCTCGCCGCGGCGGTCGGAAACCTCGGGGGCAGAGCTCACGGCGTACCGGCGGATGTGTCGAGTTCAGCCGATGCGGACCGCGCCGTTGCAACGGCGATCGAGCGCACCGGACGCCTCGATGTCCTGGTCAATAACGCAGGCATCCTGCGCGACAACGTCTTGTGGAAGATCTCGGACGCCGACTGGGACGACGTGCTCGCCACGCACGGCGGCGGCACATTCCGTTTCACCCGAGCCGCGGTGCCGCAGTTCCGCGCGCAGCAATACGGCCGCGTCATCAACGTGACGTCCTACACCGGCCTGCGTGGCAACACCGGACAGGCGAACTATGCGATGGCCAAGGCCGGGATCATCGGCTTCACGAAGACCGCGGCCAAGGAGCTGGCCCGCTTCGGCGTGACCGTCAACGCCATCTCGCCGAATGCACAGACCCGGATGATCGATTCGATTCCGGAGGCCAAGCAGGCCGAAATTGCAAGCGGCATCCCAATGGGCCGATTCGCCGCG
>DASQPR010000733.1:0-5420 GCA_035643815.1 Micromonosporaceae bacterium
CGATGCGGCAAGCATGCGCGGCCCGTCAACTGTCCACGGTGCACCGACGGTTCCGGTGGCGCTCCAATCCACTTCGACGCGTTACCGGACAACCGGGGCGTCGGCAGGCGCAGTTTGCTTGTCGGGGGGGCGGCCCTGCTCGCCGGCGCCGGGCTTATGAAGCCCGCACCGGCACTCGCCGCCGACTCGACCGGTGGAACGAGCGAGACGATGGGTGCCGAACCGTTCGGGCTTTCCCCCGCACAGCAAGTCGGACAGCTCGTGATCTGGTCCTACCCCGGTCTGACGCCGCCGCAGGCGCTGTTCGACGCCATCCGTGCCGGACTGGTTGGCGGGGTGATCTTCTTCGGCGAAAACATCAACCGCAGCGACCGCAGCCAGATTCAAGCGGTGACCAGCGAGTTGGCGCAGGCGCAGGTCGACAGCGGCGTCGGATACCCGTTACTGCTGATGACCGACCAGGAGGGCGGCATCGTGCAGCGGCTTCCCGGCGCCCCAGGGATCTCCGAGAAGCAGATCGGCGCGTCGGCGGACCCGGTTGGCGCGGCGCAGTCTGCCGGCACCGGTGCGGCGCAGAACTTGCTCGGCGCCGGGATGAACTGCAACCTCGCCCCGGTACTCGACGTCTACCGGCAAGCCGGCAACTTCGACGACCAGTTCGGACGCTCGTACAGCATGGATCCGGTTGTCTGCGGCGAGTGCGGCGCCGCGTCGATTGCCGCACAGCAACAGCTCGGTGTGGTCACAACCGGCAAGCACTTCCCCGGGCTCGGCGCCGCGACCCGCGCCCAGAACACCGACCTCGGTCCTGTGACGGTCGACGTATCGTTGTCGGATTTGCGCACCATCGACGAGTTGCCCTTCACCAACGCCGTCAAGGCGCACGTGGACATGATCATGACATCGTGGGCGACTTACCCGGCGCTCGATCCCGATCTGCCGTCCGGGCTGTCACCGAGAATCGTGCGCGGAGAGCTCCGCGGGCGACTCAAGTTCCGCGGGGTGACGATCACCGACGCGATTGAGGCCGGCGCGCTGCAGAACTTCGGCGACACCGGTGAGCGTGCGGTAGCGGCCGCAGCGGCTGGCATGGACATCGTGCTCTGCTCCGCACGTGACATCAATCAGGGCCAGCAGGCGGTCGACGCCCTCCAAGCGGCGGTCGCCGACGGGCAGCTCGATCGGGGCGAGGCCATTCACGCGCTGCAGCGCGTCCTGGCCTTGCGAGGGCAGCTCGGCTAACACGGCGCATTCGGTCGCTGCTGGACAGTCGGCATTCACCGCACTCGCGCGAGTGAACTGACCGGTCCCCGAAACGAGAACCAGTCAGATGAACGCCAACAGGACGCTGAGAGCCCCTTGACAACCGCCCGCCGCGGTGGAATGACAGTCCGATGTACTTTCCGGCTGTTCGACGCTCTGAGTGGAGAACGCAATGTTGAATTGGGTCTTGGCGGTCGTGATCGGTGTCGTCATTGGCGGAGTGGGCGCTGCGGTATTTGGCCGGCGTTACGCGAGCGCACGCTGGATGGCGCCACTATTTGCCATCGTGGGCACACTGATTGCTGCCGGCCTCGGTAGCGCGCTTGGCCACGGCGGCTACGGGTGGAAAAAGGCATCCTTGCAGGTGGTGTTGGCACTCGCCGGCGTGGCGGTAGCGGCGGTAGTCGCCCGACGCTCAGCCGAGGTGAAGCAGCCGGTCAACCCGGTCGGCTAGCCGCGACGGGCGGCTGAATGCCTTCCCGGCGAGGCCGTAGCGTACGCACTGTTCGTGAACGGCTCCGGCGCTACGCCCCAGCGGTCCATCGGGCTCTGGAAGCGCCGGATGGTGCAGTCGCTCGACAGGGCCCCCGACCTCGCTCGGGGGCCCTGTCGACCCGGGTCATCCGCGACCCGGCGGTGCGTACGGGTCAGCTCGCCGGTATCGAGAGCTGCCACACGCTGCGACCGAACGTGGCCGCGAAGATGGTGTGTCCGTCGCCGCTGAGCTTGACGTCGAGCACCGGCGTGTTCGGCAACCCGCCGCCGAGCCGCGCCCAGTTCTTCTTGCCGTTCTTGAGATAGAAGACACCGAAGTCGGTGGCCGCGTAGAGCTGGTTGTTCGGCTGGTCGTACGTGATCATCTCCACCGGCGCATTCGGCAGGTTGCCGCTGATGTTCTGCCAGGTGGCGCCGCCGTCGGTGGTTTGGTACACGTTCGCCGCGTCATCACCCTCCCGATATCCGGAGAAGGCGACATAGACGTGGTTCGCGTCGGTCGGATCGACGACGATCGCGTTGACCCACCGTTGCGGTAGGCCGTTGCCGGACAGCTCGGTCCAGTTCGCTCCGAGGTCGGTGGTCTTCCACACCCGGCCGGTGTCGGTGCCGACGTAGATGGTGTTGCCGTCGGTCTTCGCTGGTGCGATCCAGCTGATCGTCGCGTACTCGTTTGCGTAGAACGGCCCGAGGTCGTTCTCGTCCGGCGGCACCGGACCGGTGAGATAGTCGCCGGGCGGGCTGATCTGCGTGAATGTTGCGCCCTGGTCGGTCGATCGATCGAGCACATTGCCACCGAAATAAACGACCTTCGGGTTACTCGGGTCGAGCACGAGCGGCGCGTCCGTGGTGATCCGGGACGAGTGGCGGGTGCCGAAGTTGAACGATTGGCTCACGCCGCCGACGTCCTGGTGCCGGTGGCAGTTCCCCACCTGGAAGCACTCGTAGTAGACGTTGTGATCGCTCGGATCGATGAGCACCTCGTGTCCGTCGCCGCCACCGTACGCGTTCCACTGCGACAGATCGGACGGCTCGGACGTCGCGGTCCAGGTGCGTACGCTGCCGTTGTCCTGCAGCCCCGTCGCGAGTCGGCTCGGGTCATCGGTCGCCACGGCGAGGTGGTACGACTGGTTCCACGGCTCGTACGTCGCGTGCTTCCACGACCCGCTGGAACCATTGGTGTCGGAGCGGTACATACCGCCGTCGTTGCCGACGTAGACACGGCTCGGAACGTTCGGGTCCCACTCCATCGCGTGCTGGTCAGCGTGTACGCCATTGGAGTTGTGCCAAGTCTGCCCGCCGTCGGTCGACTCGCGCAGGTTCACGTCGGCAGAGAACAAGTGGTCGGGATTCGTCGGATCGACCCACAGCCGGCCAAACCACCACTGGTACCCACCGGACGCGCCCGGACGGCCGCCGCGGACGAACGAGTCGCCGCCGTCGTTGGAGACGTAGAAGCCCTTGTCCGGCCCGTACGGCGAGCCGAACACGACGTACACGCGGTTCGGGTTCGAGGGCGCGATGCCGATCCCGATGCGGCCGAGGCTCGCGTCGGCGTGCAGGCCCGTGCCGGTCTGGTCGTAGTCGTTCACCGGTCCGACGATGTTCTCCAGCCGCGTCCACGTGTCGCCACCGTCGTCGGAGCGGAACAAGCCCGAGCCGGAGCCGCCGTAGACGCGGGCACCGTTGTTGCGCTTGTGGTCCCACAACGCGGCGTAGACCCGGTTGTGGTTGGCCGGATCGATGGCGAGATCGATACCGCCGGTCGTATCGTTCGGCGGCGTCAGGACGAGCTTCCAGTCCTGGCCGCCGTTGTCGACCCGGTAGATGCCCCGCTGCGACACGGACTTGGAGATCGAACCCGCCGCCGCGACGTAGATCCGCTTCGGGTCGGTCGGGTCGACGACGATGCGGCCGATAGCCGCGCTGTTGACGAGGCCCCAGTGCTGCCACGTGGCGCCGCCATCGGTCGATTTGTAGATGCCATTGCCGAAGTACGTCAGGCCGCCGCCGGACGGATTGGCTTCGCCGGTGCCGGCCCACAGTGTGCCGTCCGGACCGATGGCCAGCGCTCCAAGCGTCTGCGTCACGTTCGTCGGCCAAGCCGATTGCCACGTCATGCCCGCGTCGGTGCTCTTCCAGACGCCACCGCCGGACGCCGCGGTGTACACCGTGTCCGGGTGGGTCGGGTCGACGACCAGGTCGACGATTCGCCCGCCCACGTTGGATGGTCCGTCGAGGCTCCACGACCCGCCGCTGCCCTGCGGTACGGCCGCGGCCTGCTTGATCGCGTGCGTGACCTGCTCCTGCGAAACGTCCTGTCCGGACGTCCATTTGAGCGTGAGATAGTCGGCCGGCTCTTGTGGACCCCCGTCCTTCTCGTCCTCGTCACCTGGTTCGGCGCCGTTCGCGTCCGGATCCTGCCCCGCCACCGCGTCGTGGTCACCGCGGTCCGCCGGCGACGCGATCGCGCGATCGATGCCGAACGCCGCCACCGCGAACACGAGGCACGCCGCCGCGACGATCGCTAACCGCTGTTTGAGTCCGTCTGGTACCCATCTCATATGGTTCTCCCTCGGCCTGGGACCAGCGGCGCGGGAGTCAAGAGCGCCGCCGGCGGTCTTGATGGGTGGTAACTGATTGCGTGTCGCGCAATGGAAGCGCGAACGTCCGTCGGAGGTAACGGATCGCAACCCCAATAGACGTTACGGCACCTGGCGACCGAGGAAAAGATCGAGCCCTATAAATCTGCGCCAGCATCCGCGCTATCAAGGAAAATTCGTCTCACCGGTCGCCGTCGCAATGCGACAGTCGCTAGTGTCACCTCGCGACGCTTCGTACACCACATGGGTGGAACCTGCTGCAGGCGGCAGTGGCCGCGGGCGTCCCTCATCGACATGATCTACGGGCTGTGGTTGAGTGGCCGCCATGGAAATCAAGGCTTGGACGAAGATCCGCGAGCAGGCGAGGAAGCGGCAGGGCGAGACAAACCGACGCCTTGACGCCTTGATCCACGAACAGCAGCAGACCAATCTGTTGATGGTGCAGCTGCTCAATATGCTGGGCGGCCAGCAGCAACGCCCGGTCCAGCGACCTCAGCCGGATTACCAGCGTCAGATGCGGCCGGTGCCGCCTGGGCCTTGGCCGCAGGCCCGCTAGTCGATCGTGATCACCAGCGGAGAAGCCGGGATCGGTCAGGTCGGCCGGTCGCCGGCGCCGTCGGCGATCCACCGCGGGGCCTGCTCGCGCGGCAGTCGCGGCTGAACATGGCCACCAGGACGGCCAGATCAAACCCGACCGCGAGCGGTGCTGGAGGACCCGGAGTTCGCCAAGGTACCGCTCGGGGGTGCGTGAGACGCTCGGGCCGATCGACCGGGCCAAGCTGAAGGTCAACGGTTCGTCGGTAGCCGTGACCGCGATCCTGGACCGCTAGTTCCGCCTACCCACTCAGCTTGACCAAACTGCTGTTGGTCGCGGGCCACTGCCTCGGACGTGATCGCCAAAGACATTTCTGCTCGTCGCGGGCAACCATCTCCCGCTTCCATCGCGTATGAAGGGCGAACAGCGGCGCGCGGGGAGGTAGCGCAGGTGGCGGATACGTCGGTCTACGACGAGTTCGTCACGGCGAGCTCGCCCCGGCTGTTGCGCACCGCCTACCTGCT
>DASQPR010000734.1:0-3913 GCA_035643815.1 Micromonosporaceae bacterium
GTCGTCCGACTACTCGACGTCCAACCAACGACTGATTGCCGCCGCCGGCGCCCGCTTTGCCGACGCGTTCCCGCATTGGCTCACGGCCGTGACGGCCGCCGTCGCTGTCATCGGCATGCTCGCGCTGGTTGGGGCCGCGACGATGATGTCGGTACGGCCCTCCGTGGCCTACTTCCGGGCCGTGTCGGCGATGCGGTCCCGGCGCTGATCCAGCCGTCCGGATTCGTTGCACCCGTCGTAGCCTCGATGCGCTCGGCGTAGGTTCGCTCGCATGGGACAGACGCATGACGGCGGAGCATCAGGGCGGACCGTGATGATCACGGGCGCGACATCCGGCATCGGAGCGGCCTTCGCTCGACAACTCGCGGCGCAGGGTCACCGGCTGGTCCTCGTCGCACGGGACACCGAACGGCTGACGGCGGTGGCCGACGAACTGTCGGCGAAGCACCACGTCGACACGGCGGTATTGCCGGCCGATCTCGCTACGGCGGCCGGATGCGGCCCCGTCGAAGAGCGTCTCGCCGCCCTCGATGATCCGATCGATCTCCTGGTCAACAACGCCGGTGTCACGCTGAACCGGTCCTTCCTCAAGTCCACGGCCGACGACGAGGAACGGTTGCTCGGTCTTAACGTGCACGCGGTCATGCGGCTGACTCACGCGGCGTTGCCGGGCATGGTGGCGCGGCGGCACGGTGGCATCATCAACGTCTCCTCGGCGTCCGGCTTCGCGGCCGTCATGCCGGGCTCGACCTATCCGGCCAGCAAGGCGTGGGTGATGCATTTCTCCGAGGCAATTGGGCTGGCCGTACGGCAATACGGCGTACGGGTGATGGCGCTCGCGCCGGGATACACGCGTACGGAGTTCCACAATCGTGCCGGCATCGACATGACCAAGACCCCACCCTGGCTCTGGCTCGAGGCGGACGAGGTCGTACGCGACGGTCTGCGCGACCTGAGCCGCGGGCGCCTGGTGAGCGTGCCCGACTGGAAGTACAAGACGGCCGTGTTCGCCATGCGCCATGCACCGCGACGGTTACTGCACCGAGTGTCGACGGACACGCGCGGCCGGATCGGTCGTGACGAAGTCGATCGCGAGACGGCCGGCCGCTAGGTCGAGTCACACCGACCGAACGCCTCGAATCGATGAGCCATACGGCGAAGCGGAATGTCTAGATAAATGTCTAGATATAAGAAATAGACGCTGGTTACTCGTTCGATTCGCTAAGCTCGATGACGTATCACCGCACGTCGGCGGGTGGGCTGCCGGCTGTGGCACCGATACCGACCAGTACGCTTCATTCCATGTCCAGCCGCGACGACCTGCGCAAACTCATCGTAGATCTGGCGGTGGTGCATGGCCGGGTGGTGTTGTCGTCCGGGCGGGAGGCCGATTACTACATCGATCTCCGCCGGGTGACACTTCACCACGAGGCGGCACCGCTCGTTGGCGAGGTGATGCTCGACACGATTGCCGACTGGCAATTCGACGCAGTGGGCGGTCTGACGCTCGGCGCCGACCCGGTGGCCGCCGCGATGATGCATGCCGCGGCCGCTCGTGGACAAGCGGTTGATGCGTTTGTTGTTCGTAAAACTGAGAAGGCGCACGGATTGCAGCGTCGTGTGGAAGGTCCCGACGTGGCTGGACGGCGCGTCGTGGCGGTCGAAGACACGTCGACGACCGGAGGAAGCGTGTTGAGCGCGGTTGATGCGTTACGAAAGGCCGGAGCCGAGGTTATAGGGATAGCGGTTATCGTCGATCGGGGAGCAGGCGACGCCGTACGCGCCGCCGGACTCGACTACAGAGCCGCTTACTCGTTGGCTGACCTCGGCCTGACGGCTTGAGATTTTTGCCGATTCGTGCCGGCAGATATGTAGTTGTGTCGATGGCCCTGGTGGAAGGATGAAGTACGTGGGAACTGCGTTGGCTGAGATGACTATGCCCCAGATTTCGCCGCTTGCCGGCGAGCCTATTGAGAAGCACGACGCCGAGCGACTCGCCGGCGTCTTGAAGGCGCTCGCCGACCCGGCGCGCCTTCGCCTGCTGAGCCTGATCCAGTCCGCACCGGACGGTGAGGCGTGTGTATGCGACCTGACGGCCCCGCTGGGCCTGTCCCAGCCGACGGTCAGCCACCACCTACGCATCCTCACCGAGTCGGGTCTGCTCGAGCGCGAAAAGCGCGGCGTGTGGGCTTACTACCGGTTGGTGCCGACCGCGATCGGAGCTATCGCCGACCTCCTTACGCCGCCACGTAAGCGTGGCACGAAGCGCGCGGCCCGCTGACCCGACGACGATCGGCCCGCCTTCGGATCGCCCGCTCATCAGGGCCGGCGGCAAGATCCGAAGGAACCGGCAGCGTCGAGTGAATCGCTGACATCGCTAGGCCCACGGCCGGCAGCTCAACCATGAGCCGCCGGCCGTCGGTGTCTCCGCACCCTGGCGTCTCTCCGCGCCGGCCCACGTGATGACCTGCTCCCGCTCTTGTACGCAGGTTGGGCCCGAATCCGCCGGTCTTTGAGCGCCCGATTTCCGTACAGTTGCCGTGGGGCGCGGGAGCTTGATCCACCGCAGCGGACGATTCAGGTCGTTGCCGCGACACAAATCGTCCGCCGTGGTGGATCATGAAGAGAGCTCCACGATCTTGTAACGAATTCGGGCCTTCCCGTCCGACGAAGGACCGAAACCGTTACAAGATCGGGGAGTCGTGTCGAGCCAGGCGCATCGAAGATTCAGTAAGACTTCTCCTGACCGAGCGCATGCTGCGCGACGGCGAGTTGCGGCGCTTAGCGGCGATGGGCCGGCCGGTGGCGCTCGCGCCGCTTGCGTACGACGTCGATGATCAGCGGGGTCGCGGCGATGAGGACGATCAGAATGATCACCGGCAACAGGTAGTTGTCGATCTTGTCGGGCGGGATCCGGTCGGTGATCTGTTTGGCCAGCAGGTGTCCGACCAGCAGGATCCCGTCGGCCCAGATGATCGCACCCGCGACGTTGGAGACGAAGAACCGCGCCGGTGAGACCTCGAGCACACCGGCGACCGGATTGATGAACGTCCGGACGATCGGAATGAACCGGGCGAGCACGATTGCCTTGGCGGCGCCGAACTTGTTGAAATACTGCTCCGTCTTCTCGACGTACTCCCGCTTGAAGATCCGCGAATTTGGCCGATCGAACATCGCCATGCCGAAACGCCGGCCCAGGTAATGGCCGAGTTGGGCGCCGGCGATTGCGGCGATCGGGGTCACGATCAGCAACGGAGCGATCGGCAACTTCGCCTTTAGGACCTCGGTCGCGAACGGTGACGAGGCCACGCCGGCGAGGAAAAGGATCGTGTCGCCGGGCAGGAAGAAACCAATCAACAGCCCGGTCTCGGCAAAGATCACGATCCACAGCGCCCACACACCGGCCGACTCCAGCAACGATTGCGGATTCAGCGGGTTGATCGCCATTGGGCCGGTCGCCATGAGATGGTGCGCGATCTGGATCTTGTCGAGGGGAGTCACGAAGGAGAAGGCTATATCAGCCCGGCAGCGCGGCTGCGTGGCCGAGCGGGCGAGCGGCCTCCTGCACCTCGAGAAGGTTCTCCTCGTGCCGTTCCGCCTCGTACGCCGCCTTGCCACCGCGCAGCCCGAACAGACGTTTCGTCAGGAGCAGGTAAACAACCGCCGCGATGTTGATCAGCAGGGCCACGATCCGGAGCCAGGTGATCCTCTCGACCAGCTCGTACACCTCGATCGGGATGAACGCGGCGGTCGCGACGACGGCGAAATATTCACCCCATCGCTTCGCCAGCCAGAGGCCGGTCGCCTCGACCAGCTGCAACAGGCCGTAGATCGCGAGCCCGAGGGCGAGGATTCCCAACGTGCTCTGCTTGAACGTGAGGAACGTGTGGATCGCGCGGACGACCGCCGAGTC
>DASQPR010000735.1:0-2914 GCA_035643815.1 Micromonosporaceae bacterium
GGCGCGAGTGGCAACGGACGTAACGGGAGGCCGCCCGAAACGTAGGTATTGCGTTCGCCAAATTTGAGCACGGGACACGCATGTGCACGCCGCATCGGCGGCTCACGATGTCGGTATTGATCGATATGACACGAGAGCGGAGGTCTGGTCGTGAGCGGTCAGGACGAATCGGTGGCGCCAGTTGCGACGCCCTGCCCTCAAGAGGGCTGCGGCGCATCAGCCGAGGTCATCGACCGGTTCACCTTATGGTCGACCGATGGTGAGATCCTCCATCTCAAGATCCGGTGCCGGTACGGTCACTGGTTCACACTTCCGGTCGATCCGGAGCCCGTTCAACGTGACCTGGTGAGCCTGATGGGATTCAGGAGTCCGTTGACACTGCCGAGCGGCTTCGAGATGGAACTCGCCGACCGGGCACTCTAGTCGGATCAAGCCCGATCGGATAAAGCACCATTGGATCAGGCACCCGGCATGAGCACGCCGAAGCCCTTGCGCGCCAAGGAGATCAGCACGGGTCCGGGACGCGTCAGATCCCGTAACCGTGTTGCGCTTCGGTCTTCGAGCACCGCGAGTTCCGACGCATACCGTGCCGGCCCGTTCCGGCGGCCCTGATCCAATACCGCCGCGTTGCGCCACACTTTCGCGCGAGCCTCGGCGAGGAAGCGACGCGTTGCGGCCCGGTTGGCCGGGCGTAGTAGCCGGTCGAGCAGCGTGACGGTCGAGACGGCGTTGAGCTCGTCGTCCTCGGCGCCGACCCGCGCCTGGAGCACGACATCGACGTGCCGGTGGTCGGCCCGGCGGGACTGCAGGACGTCCGGGTTGTCGAAGTCGGCCGGGCTGATGACCGCGAGCAGAGCCTGCGGCAGGTCGTAGTTGATGTGCGCGTTCAAACCGAAGAGCACATGCCGCAGTGGCGGGAGGTCGGGCTGGTTACGGGCCGCGTCGAACGCGACCCGCCACGGTCCGGACACGCTACCGCCGCGGCGATCCGCGTCCAAGGCGTTCACGTAAAGCTCGGCGAACGCAAGATCCCAGCGGCTGGCCCAAGCATTGTCAGCAAAGCCGCCGCGATCGATCTCCGCGGCGACGGCGATTGTGGTCCGAAGGTATGTCGCGTGGAAGAAGCGCCGGGCGTCGTCGAGCACGTCAAGGTCCGCGCGCATGCGGGCTATGAGAGCGGCGATAGCGTCGTCAGCCACGGTCCCGTCGCTCCATTCGGACATAGAAGATCGCGGTCGCTAATGTCAACAGCACGAATCCGGCGACGAGCGCCCACGTCAGTGCCTTGCCCGAGGCGAATTGAGCGTGTGCGCGGATGCCCGCGATCAGGATCAGCGTCAGCATCACGAGCGCAACCTGCAGCGGGATACGGGCACTGCTCCACCGCCGATCGATCAGCGCGCCGACGCCGGCGAGCCCGAGGCAGAACACCGCGCCCATGACCCGCGCCGTCAGCGGTGTGAGCGGCCACGGCCAGATGGACATCGCGCGCGCCGGCGTAATGAATAGGAATAGGCCGGTGACGAAGGCCAGCGCGCCGGCGGCGCCGATGATTCGTGCCGCGGTCAACGGCATCCGCAGGCCGGCGTCAGCGACCGGCGGATCGCGTCGGCGGTTGGTGAGGTACACGTACGCGACTAGCAACGGTGTAGTGAAGTAGAGCCCGCTCCACAACCAGAACGCCACGTGTCCGTGATGGAACTTGTCCCAGTGGATGATCGTCGCGATGCCGAGCAGCGTCGCGAACAGCGTGACCGGGATGAACCCGCCCTTGACCGCGTGCCACTGACTCGCCCGGCCGGCGCGAATGAAGAAGTATGCGCCGCCAAGGTACGCGGAGCCGAGAATCATCGGCGTCAGCGTCGGCACGATGTGCCATGCGAATAACGTGTCGGTGTCGGTGGGGACCGGCCAAAGGACCGCGAACGCCACGATCAGGAACGGAACGATGAACCACGCCACGCCACGGGTGAGCGGAAGCACCCGGTCATCGCGATCACCGGATGCCATAGCCGTAGATTCGCACGCCATGGCGTCGCCTCACATCATGCGAATCGCGGAGTCAGACGGACCGTCCGGGGCCTCGTTGCCTGCCTATCGGCGCGGTCCGTCGGATCTTGGGATGCGACCGAGAGGCGCTCTTGTCGATTTCCGGTCGAGTCACTCGTCGTATCAGTGTTCGGCTCCTGCCGGCGTCTGAGGGCATTCATGATCGAACCGTGGGAAGGATTGGGATATGTCCAGGACGTACAAGCTCGGTCCAGCGCGTCGAGCGATCAACGTACTCATTGCCACGATGCTGCAGATCGGCATCGTACCTGCCTCGAGCTACCTCCTGACGACGACCGGTCGCAAGACCGGCCAGCCCCGGACGACTCCGGTGATCCTGGTCGAGGCGTACGGCCAACGCTGGCTAGTGTCCCCTTACGGACAGGTGGGTTGGGTCCACAACGTCCGGGCGACACCAGAGGTGTCGATTCGGCGCGGCCGAACAAAGCAATCGCTGCACGCACGGGAGGTCAGCGCCGACACGGCCGGGCCGGTGCTGAAACGCTACCTCCGCCAGGTAAAGGTGACCGCACCCTTCTTCGACGCCAATGTCGACGACCCCACGCTCGAATTCGTCGCCGAGGCACACCGACACCCGGTATTCGAACTCACCACAACACACCCGACGGGCTGAGACACCACCAACGCGCCGCAGGTCAAATGGTCGCGGACAGGTCATGGGTCGGGTTCGAGCCCGTCACGTCATGCGCTCGCGTGGGTTACGCGACGCTGAGGATGACTTTGCCGCGGGCATGGCCGCGCTCGACGTGGCGGAGACCCTCGACCACGTCGGCCAGCGGGAGCGTCCGATCTAGGACCGGCGTTAGCCGGCCGTCGTCGACGAGGCCGGTCAGAGTGACGAGGT
>DASQPR010000736.1:0-5804 GCA_035643815.1 Micromonosporaceae bacterium
GCGCGCCGGGCGCGGCTTCACCGAGCGCCACGGTTTCGTCGACGGCGACCGGGTGTTCGTCGAGCACTACATCGGATGCTTCCGGTGCGAGTGGTGCCATCGCGGCGAATACCGGCACTGTGAGGCGACGGATTGGCGTACGAACCCGGATGCCCGTCGCTACGGCTACACGACGTCGAACAACCCGTACCACCTCTGGGGCGGGTTCGCGCAATACATGTATCTGCCATGGAACGCAGTGGTGCACAAGGTGCCCGACAACGTTTCGGCCGAGCTCGCCGGGATCGTGACACCGATGTCGAACGGCATCGAGTGGGCGCTCGTCGACGGCGGCGTCGGCTACAACTCGACCGTGCTGATCCAGGGACCGGGCCAACAGGGGTTGTCGCAAACCGTCGCCTGCAAGCAGGCTGGAGCGTCGCTCATCATCGTGACCGGTACAACGCGCGACGAGGCACGGCTGGAACTCGCCAAGACGCTCGGCGCCGATCACGTCATCGACATCCAGGTCGAGGATCCGCTCGAGCGCATCCTGGACGTCACCGGCGGCAAGGGCGTCGACGTCGTTCTCGACTGCACGGCCGGTGCCGGCGTCAAGCCCGTACTGCTGGGTGTCGATGCTTTGAAACGTCGTGCCGGCACGCTGTTGATCCAGGGTGAGATGTCGTCCTTCCCGGACTTCCCGGTCAAGAAGGTCACCGAGAAGGCCATCACGATCAAGAGCGCGCGTGGCCACAGCTATCACTCCTGCGAACTCGCGCTGGCCCAGCTTGCATCGCACCGATTTCCGCTGGATCTGTTGACCACCCACACATACGGTCTCGCGGACGTCGACCGGGCGATCCGATCCGTCGGCGGCGAGGTCGACGACGGCGTCATCCACGTGTCGCTACTGCCTTGGCAGGGGCTCGGTTAAGCGGACCGGCATGGGCAGATTGTGGTCGCGCGCCGCCGATGCGGCTCGCCTTTCCCCAACAAGGAAGTGAGGCACCGATGCCGGTCGTTGTCCGCAACCCACCGCGTGCGGCGCGTGCAGTTGCCGATGCCTTCGTCGGGTACGGAGTCGCCACCGTGCACGAGGCCCAGGGCCGAAGCGGCCTGCTCACCCCGGACATAACACCGATCTATCCGGGGGCGCACATCGCTGGCACCGCCGTGACTGTGAGCGTGCCGCCGGCCGACAACTGGATGATCCACGTCGCCGTCGAGCAATGCCGTGACGGCGACGTTCTTGTCGTGGCACCGACGTCGTTCTCGGATGCCGGTTACTTCGGCGAACTGCTCGCCACCGCACTGCACGCGCGTGGTGTGCGCGGACTGGTCATCGACGCCGGCTGCCGAGACGTGGCCGAGTTGACGAAGATGGGATTCCCAGTCTGGTCGGCGTGCGTGTCCGCCACCGGCACCGTGAAGGAAACGCTCGGCAGCGTCAACGTACCGATCGTGTGCGCCGGTCAGCACATCGAGGCGGGCGATGTCATCGTGGCCGACGACGACGGCGTCGTCGTGGTGCCGCGGGCGAAGGCGGTCGAGGTCCTTGCCGCATCACGTGCGCGCGAGGACCGGGAGGCAATCGTCCGTGCCCGCTACGCGTCCGGCGAACTCAGCCTCGACGTGTCGAACATGCGCGAAGCGTTGGCAGCCAAGGGTCTGGTGTACGTTGACGCACCGTCTGGAGACCCAACATGATCATCGACTGCCACGGGCACTACACCACCACGCCACCGGCGCAGAAAGCCTTTCGCGCCGCGCAATTGCGGACCCTCCGCGATCCGAGCGGTCCGCCTCCGCCGCCCGCCATCATCAGCGACGACGAAATCGCCGAGAGCATCGAGGCCAACCAACTCAAGGTGCTCCGCGAGCGGGGCGGTGACCTGATGATCTTCTCTCCACAAGCATCGGCGATGGAGCACCACGTCGCCGATCCGGCGATCGCCCGGGAGTGGGCTCGCTCGTCCAACGATCTCGTCCACCGCGTTACGACACTGGTCCCGCGACACTTCGCCGGTGTCTGCCAGCTTCCGCAAACGCCGAGTGGTGATCTCAGCGACTCGGTGCACGAGTTGCGGCGGTGTGTGAATGACCTTGGTTTCGTCGGCGCCAATCTCAACCCAGATCCGTCCGGTGGCTTCTGGACCGGTCGGCCGATGACTGATCCGTCGTGGTACCCGATATATGAAGCGCTCGTCGACCTCGACGTGCCGGCAATGATCCACGTTTCGTCGTCGTGCAACGACAACTTCTTCGCGCTCGGCGCCCACTACCTCAACGCCGACACGACCGTATTCATGCAGCTGATCGAGGGCGACCTGTTCACGGAGTTTCCGACGCTCCGGTTCGTTATCCCGCACGGCGGCGGCGCGGTGCCCTACCACTGGGGTCGGTTCCGTGGTCTCGCCGATCGCCTTGGGCGACCGCCGCTGGACGAGCACCTCATGAACAACGTTTTCTTCGACACCTGCGTCTATCACCAGGCCGGCATCGATCTCCTGCTGCGCGTCATCAACACCGACAACGTTCTGTTTGCCTCGGAGATGATCGGCGCCGTGCGCGGTGTCGATCCCGAATCCGGATTCCACTGGGACGACACCAAGCGATACATCGACGCCGCCGATGTGTCCAATGCCGAACGGCACAAGATGTTCGAGTCGAACGTACGGCGGGTCTATCCGCGGCTGGACCCCATCCTGAAGGCGGGCGGTTGGCTATGACCGACGACAAAAGCATTGGCCGGGTCGGCATCGTCGGTCTCGGCGCGATGGGGCGGCCAATCGCGGAACGCATTGCCGAAGCGGGCTTCGACGTCTGGGGATATGACCTCGCGGCCGATGCACAGGCAACGGGGGTACAGCGAGCCGCCGACCTCAGCGATATCGCCGCATCGGACGTCGCGTTCGTCATGGTGCCGTTCGACGACGACGTCACGAAGGTCGTGGCCGGACCCGACGGGCTGATCGCGAACGGGCATCCGGGCCTGGTCATCGTCATCAGCGCGTCAGTCCGGCCGGAGACCTGCCGAGAGCTCGCGGCGCTAACGCGACCGGCCGGCATCCACGTGATCGATGCCGCGCTCACCGGTGGCATTCGGGGCGCCGTGGCCGGCACGATCAATCTGCTCGTCGGCGGCGAGCCATCGACGGTCGAGCGCGTCGGCCCGGTCTTCCTAGCCTTCTCGAAGAACTACCATGTGCTCGGCGATGTGGGCGCGGGCCAGGTCGCCAAGACCGCCAGCAACCTGATCCATTGGGCCGAGATCGTGGCCATCGATGAGGCGTTTCAGATGGCGGCGAAGCTCGGGGTATCGCCCGCCGCGTTGCGGGCAGCGCTCGTCGAAGGTGGGACCGACAGCGCGACGATGCGCGAACTCGAACTGATGCGCTTCACGTGGTACGCCAAGGACATCGCGATCGCACATCAGATGGCCGACGAAGTCCGGATGGGCCTGCCGGTCGCCACGCTCGCCCGACAACTCATGGACCGCATATCGGTCGAGTCGGTCCGAGAGTTGCTCGGCTGACATCTTCGGCACCGGACTGCGTCGTCGCCTGCGGTCCTATTGAGCCGTCCTATCGAACCGCTGCCCCAACCGTCAGCGCCGCCCGGCCGGCGGCCATGATCTCGGCCAACTGGGCGACGTGCTCCGGCGTCGGATCGACGAGCGGTGGACGTACGCCGCCGAGGTCGAGTCCGGCGATGCGCGAGCCGGCCTTGATCAGTGATACCGCGTAGCCCGGCACCTGTGCGCGCAGCGCCGCGAATGGCAGGAAGAACGATGCCAGCAGTCGCTGGACGGTCGCCTCATCGTGTGCGCGTACGGCCCGGAAGAACGCTGTCGCCAACTCCGGCATGAAGTTGAGCACGGCGGAGGAGTAGGACGCCACACCGATCGCTTCGTACGCCTGGACCGACAGTTCGGCCGTCGGCAGACCGTTCAAGAAGGTGAAGTCGTCGGCGCGTGCGTGTCCACTCGTCCGCACGGCGGTGACCTCACGGAGCATGGTGTCGACGTCGCCGACGCCATCCTTGAGGCCGATCACCGACGGCAGATCGAGCAGAGCGATCGCAGTCGTCGGGTCCAGCCGAGCGTTGTCGCGCTGGTAGACGACAACCGGAAGAGGCGAACCCTCGGTGACGTACGCGATGTGCCGGAGCACACCGGCCGGCGGCGCCGATACCAGATAGGGCGGCATCAACAACACGCCGTCGCAGCCGGCCGCGGCGGCGAGGCCGATGCCCTCGCGCGCAACCTTGGGACCGCCGCCGACGCCGGCAAACACCGGAATCCGGCCGTCGACGACCTTGGCGGCAAAGCGAATGACCGCCTGCCACTCGGCCACGCTCAACCCGGTGAACTCGCCGGTGCCGCAGGCCACGAACACCGCCGACGGATTGTGCGCGAGCAGCGTCTCCAGATGCACGCCGAACGCCGCGAAGTCGACCTCATCGTCCGCGGTGAACGGTGTCAGCGGAAACGCGAGCAGACCATCGAGACGCATCGAGCATGTCCAATCAAAGCAGGATATCCGGCCCTCAGCCTATCGAAGGGGTGGAGGGTTGCGACTCGCGCGGCCCGCACGGCGGCCAATCATGCCGGTCACAGCGCGGCGATGAACGAACTCATGGCCGACCGGTCGCGGTCCGAGGCTAGCCCGGCGTGATAGAGCCGCACGCCGGTCGCGCCCGCGCGCAAAGCTGCCTGGCCGCGACCGATCAACGTGTACGGATCGCCGCCCAGCCCCGCCACGGCAAGGACATTCGCGTGTACGGGAATGCCGGCACTGAGTGACGCAGCGACGGAATCGTGATCGGTCCAACAGTTGACCACCAGTGTGTCCGGGCTCGTCCGGTGTCCGGCGCGATCGCGCGCATCCATGTCGAGGCCGGTGAACGCGGTCGTCGTGGCCGGATTCGGGCTCGCGTGCAACGCAACTCGCCACTCCGGTCGCCGGGCTCGAATGCGTTCGATCACCGTATCCCGAAAGCGCTCGGCCAAAGCTCGCCGAACGCCCGCGACCGTGGGCGCCTGCTCGCCGAGCACGTTGACACCGGAAGTATCGTCTGTCTCCGTCCCGTGAAGCGGGCCGTCGAGCGCGGCGCGTACGTCGCGGCGTAGCCGATCGGCGTCGAGGCCGGCCGCCGTGAAGCTGGCGACGCAGGCGCTACAGAAGCACAGCGACAATAGATGGCGGCCGTGGGCCGAATCAGGCAGCGTCGCCTTGTCGTGCGCGCACATGTGATCGACGCCATACCAGCCGCACGCTTCGAGCTCGATCCCCGCGAGGCCGTCGAGTTCGGTGATCTCGTCGACCACCGTGGTGGCGTACGACACCACCTCGTCGTACGACGGGCACAGCGCCCACGGATACCGGTCCCCGTACGCGTTCACGACACCGAACCGGTGATCGTCGCCGGGGCGGTCGACGTGGTTGAACACGACCCAGGCGTGCACGTCGAGTCCTCTGGCGCGTAACGTCTCCGCCGCTTCGATAAAGGAATCGTCGGCCTTCGACAACGCGATCGGCGCGCCACGCCAGCGCGAATCGTTGAGAGGAACGTACGCCGCCGTCCGTTCGGCAGTGACGATCCGATGACGTGGGTGGCGCGGCGTCACCGCGCGGGTCGCGTGATACACGGCGGCGAGCGTCACCTCGGCCAATCCCAGCGCGGCCAACCGTTGGGCCGCATCTGGATCGCCGGCAACGTCCCATGGATACAGGTACGCCGCGGTCACCGGCCGCGCCATGCCATCCATCAGAATCGCGGCCTGGCGCCGGTCCAGGCCGGTACGACGGTCTGCATCGGCG
>DASQPR010000737.1:0-2784 GCA_035643815.1 Micromonosporaceae bacterium
CGATAGCGATGTCCTCGCCGCGTGCGGCGAAGATCTGGTCGTTGATGAGCGTGTAGCGGGGATCGGCCGACAGTGTCTCTTCGGTCAGATGGTCGCGGGTCAGCGTCGCGAGGATGCCGACCATGACGAGGTGAACGCCGATGGCACCGGCCCGCTGCTCGGCAGCGTTGAGGCTGTCGCGGATCCGGTGCTCGAAGGCCGTCAGCCCGTCCCCGGCGAGGTGCCGCGGCGGCACGTTGATTTCGACGTTGAATTGGCCGAGCTCGGTCACGAAGTCGGGGTCGGCGATCTCACCCAACACGGTGGCGTTGCGCATCACCGGATCGCCGGCCGAGTCGACAAGGTTGAACTCGATCTCGAGGCCGGTCATCGGCGTCTCGGCCTCGAACGTCGCTTCGGCCAGCATCCGGGCGAGCACGTCGAGGTTGCCGCGGACCTTGTCCCGATAGCGCGTCCGGTCGGCCCGGCTGAACGTCTGGAGTGCCACGTGTCGACCCATGAGACCCTGCCCTCGCCGGTGGCGCCGGTGCGCTGCCTGCCCGCGTACGCCCTTGGTTCAGCGTATGCGCAGGTGGGCTACGACGCACCCGCCCGCTCGGACACCCACAGCCCGACCAGCCCGCGGAAATGGGCGACGAACCGGTCGTGCTCCGTCGGTGGGTACGTCGCCCGAACGGTGTCCACCAACAGCGCGTCGAAGTCGGCCGAGTCGATCCAGTCGTACACCAGGTCGTCGACGTGACCGAGATGCGTGGCACAGAAGTCGGTGTAGTGCTCGGTGTCAAAGTGCTCGTCCGAGAGTCGTCGATAGCCGGCGAGCTTCTCTTCGTACGACAGATCGGCCCGGTCGGCGATCTCGAAGTACCGGGCGGTGTCGGTGTCCACGCGCAACCTGCGGCCGGTGACCACGCAGTAGACGCTCCACCGCAGCAGTGCGGCCATCGCCCACGGGAAGTAATAGTGCAGCGACGTGATCGCCACGTCCGGGCACGCGTTCGCGTAGTCGATCGGGTAGACGACACCGTCGCGGACCAGCATTTCGCAGGAATTGAACTCCCACCGGAAGAAGGAGTTGACCACACGCGAGATGGTCAGCACCTCATCGCCGGTCGACGCGTCGAGGAAACCGTGGTCGACGGCGTAGCGATCGTGCATCGGGAGGTCAGGCCGGAACTTCATGACCATCGTCTCCGGCCCGATTGAGAGCGACCGGACGAACACTTCGTACCCCTCGACGGACTGCTGCAGGTGCATCAGCCGCTCGCCCGACGCGTCATAGGCCTCGTGCAACTCGGCCGGGTTGCGGATGCGCGAGACGCCGACCCAACCGCCGCCGTCGAAGGGCTTCATGAACAGCGGATAGCCGAGCGACTGCGCGATTTCGTCCAGGTCGAAGGGCTGGTTGTAGCGGGCCGCGGTGTACGCGTAGCGGGCGTTGTCGACCGGATGCTTGTACGGCACCAGCACGGTTTCGGGCACATGGAGCCCGAGCCGGATCATGGCGCAGTATGCGGCGTGCTTCTCCATCGACTGGAACGTGAACGGGCTGTTCAGCAAGTAAACGCCGTCCATCAGCGCGACCTTCTTGAGCCATTCGCGCGGGTGGTAATACCAGTACGCCAGCCGATCGATGATCAACGCATGGCGGGGCCGATCACGCAAGTTGAACGGCTCGATGGTGACGCGATTGCTCCGCAGTCGATGGGTGGTGCCGGCGCCGTCGGTGACCGGCCCGAGCCGCCCGAGCAACGTTTCGAACGCGCGGGGCCAGTCCTCTTCGGTGCCGAGCAGCAGCCCGATGATGTGTTCGACCTCGGACATTCTCCCTCCCAGGGGGTGAGCAGGAGCGGCGGCGATGGTACGAACTCAAGCGGCGTTACGTGATGATCGGACCGTGGTCCGGTCGCGGTCAACCGGTGGTCGGCGCGACGGACGAATGCGTCGCGCGCGATCGGGCCGAGCATTAGCAGAACCGTGGCAGGTGATGCGCCAGTTGTGCCCGCCAGGACGGCCAATCATGCGGCGTGTCGAAGCCCCACAGATCCAGCTCGTGGCGGATGCCCTTGTCGGCCAGCAGCGCGGCCATCCGGCGGGTCGAGTCCAGCGCACCGGTGGTGTCCTCCCACTGTCCCTGCCCGCACACCAGCAGCACGGACAGCCGGCCGCGCAACCAATCCAGGTGGTCGCCGCCGAGACGGCTCACGTAGTCGATCGGATTGTTGAAGTAGAGGGCGTCGCCGCGCTCGCCCCACCCGTGCCAGATTGTCGGGTCGTAGTTGCCGGAAAGGCAGAGCGCGAGCGGGAACAGGTCGGCCCGACGCAGCGCGAAGTTCAGCGCGTGGAACGCGCCGAGCGACACGCCCAGCGTGGCGATCTCGCCGGCCGCGGTGATGTCACCGCCGCAGTCATCGACGATGAACGGCACGACCTGATCGAGGATCCACGATTCGTAGCGGCCGTGGCGCCGCGCGCGTTCCTCCAATGGGACATCGCGCGCGGACCACGACGCCGCGTCATAGGAATCGACACAGTAGAGCTTGACCCGTCCGTCGTCGATCAGCGACGCGACCGCGTCGACCATGCCGTTGCTCGCGAAGTCGCCGGCGCGACCCTGTTCGGACGGGAAGACGATCACCGGACGGCCCCAGTGCCCATATCGGATCACCTCGCCGCTGGCGTCCATGCCCGGCGAATAGAGCCAGGCCGACCGGTGATCCATCAGCCGCCGCCGGGCCGCAGCGATGCATTGTCGGCCGTCCAGACCTCGGCCGCGAGATCGGCCAG
>DASQPR010000738.1:0-3698 GCA_035643815.1 Micromonosporaceae bacterium
AGACCCGCCGAAGCCGGCCGGAACTGCTCTCGTTCGAGAAGTCGATGCTGGTGAACGTCGATGCCGCCGCCATCGATCCGCGCGACTTCCCGGACTCGTTCGTCGTTGACGGCATCGCCTTCCCCCTGACGTACCAGTTCGAGCCGGGCGCGACCGTCCGGCCGGGATCCGAGGCCGACGGCGTTACGGCGCACATCCCGTTGCCAGCGCTCGGCCAGCTGCGCCCCGATCCGTTCGAGTGGCAGATCCCTGGACTCCGCCACGATCTCGTCACCGCTCTGATCCGGTCGCTGCCGAAGGCCAAACGGGTCCAACTCGTACCGGCACCGGACACTGCGACCGCCGTGCTCGCACGACTGTCACCGGATAGCCGTTCCGCGCCCGACGAACCTATCCGCGCCGCGCTCGCACGCGAGTTCCGGCGGATGACCGGCGTGCTAATCGACGGCGACGACTGGGATCTGGCCCGCGTGCCCGACTTCTTGAAAATGACGTTCCGTGTCGAGGACGAGACCGGCGCGACGCTCGCTGTCGGCAAGGACCTCGATGCACTCAAGGCCGAGCTTCGCGTGCAGTCGCGCGCCGTCGTCGCATCGGCCGCGTCCGGCATCGAACAACGCGGCCTGACCGCCTGGCCGCAGACCGGTCAGCCGGGCAACGCACTGCCCGTCGCGCTCGAGCGCACGACCGGTGGGTACGTAGTGACGGCGTTTCCAGCCCTCGTGGACGAACGCGACTCGGTGGCGATCCGGGTGTTCGACAACGAGCGTGCGGCGTCGTTGGCCATGACGGCCGGTGTCCGACGGCTATTGCTGCTCACCGTCGCGTCGCCGGTGCCGCAGATCTCGACATCGCTGTCGAACGACGCGAAGCTCACCCTGATGCGCAACCCGAGCCGGAATGTCGGTGAGCTGCTGGCCGACTGCGTCGACGCAGCAGTCGACGGGCTGGTCGCCGACCTCGGCGGGCCGGCTCGGGACGAATCCGCGTTCGCCGCGCTGCGTGAAGCCGTGCGCGCCGAGCTTTACGACGCAACATCGGACGTCATCGGAAAGGTCCGTACGGTGCTCGCCGGATGGAGCACGGTCGAGGCGGCGCTGTCTCCCATAGCACAGCCGGTCCAGCCGGCAACGTCGGCGTCGCTGACCGACATCCGTACGCAACTGACCGGTCTCATCCACCCCGGGTTCGTGACCGCGACGGGCACCGACCGGCTCAACGACCTCGTCCGGTATCTGCGGGCGATCGAGCGGCGGCTGGAACGGTTGCCGCTCGACCCGGCCCGCGACCGTGCCCAGATGGCAATCGTGACGACCGTCCAGGATGAATACGCCCAGTGGTTGACCGAGCTTCCGGTCGGCGCCGAGTCGTGGCCCGAGGTCCGCGCCGTACGGTGGATGATCGAGGAGCTGCGCGTGAACCTGTTCGCGCAGGCGCTTGGGACGCCGTACCCGATTTCGGAAAAGCGCATTTACCGGGCGATGGACGATGTCGTCGTCTGACCCGGGCATCGAGTCCGATCGGCGCTTCGAGTCGCGTCGCCGGTCGTTCAACGCGCACGCCGACGACTACCACGATGGTCGGCCCGGCTATCCAGCGCGGGTCTTCGACCTGCTGTCCGAGCGTTGCGGATTGGCGCCCGGCTCGCGGGCACTCGAGATCGGTGCCGGACCCGGGCTGGCCACGACCGAACTCATCGCGCGCGGTGCGCACGTGGTCGCGGTCGAGCCGGGAGAAGCGCTGGCGACACTGCTACGGGCGCGATGCCCCAACGCCGTCGTCGTGCCGGGCGAGATCGAAACGGCCGCCATACCCGGCGCACCGTTTGATCTGGCCGTCGCCGCGACGGCGTGGCATTGGGTCGACTCGAACCGCGCGCTCCCCCGCGTCGCCGGCCTGGTGCGGCCCGGCGGCTGGTTCGCCGTGTGGTGGACCGAATACGGCGACCCGGCGCAGCGTACGGCCTTCCGCGTGGCACTCGACGACGTATACCGGCGATACCTTCCGCACGAGATGCGCGACCCGACCGACTTACCGGCGTCGATGCGCGCCGCCGAGTGGACCGAGCGCCTTCGTCGCGGCGGCTACTTCGACCGGGTCGAGACGGAGATGATTCGCTGGAGCTACCGGCTCACCCGCGACCGTGCGCGTCGACTGTGGGCGACGTTCCCGAATGTCAACGAGCTGTTGCCGGCGGACCGGGCCGGGTTCCTGGACAGCGTCGGCGATGTGGTCGATCGCTTCGGCGGCGCCGTCGATGATCCGTACGTCACCGCGATCTACCTCGCCCGACGCCAAACGCAGGCGCCCGGTGCAGAATGATCCGGTGCCCGATGCCTTCTACGAGCGGCTCGAACCTCGCGAGCCGAACATCACTCGATTCGCGTCGACCGAGCTGACCCGTGGGCCGTGGGACATCGGGTCACAGCACGGCGGTCCGCCCACGGCACTGCTCGGGCACGAAATCGAAGTCCGCAACGGTGCACGCAATGACATGCGTGTCGCCCGGATCACCGTCGACATACTGCGCCCAGTGCCGATCGGCATCGTCGCGATCTCGACGCGCACCGCCCACGCCAGCCGAAGCATTGACATCGTCGACGCGACGCTCAGCGATGATGACGGCCGGATGCTGGCTCGGGCGAGCGCCGTCCGGATCCGGGTGTCGGCTGATCCGATGCCCGAGCGACGTCCGCCGGGCCCGCCGCCGCCGACCGACCCGGCCGATCTGCCGGACACGCTGACCGACTTCCAGTTCGACGTCGGTTACCACACCGCCATGGAAACGCGCTACGCCGTTGGATCGTTCAACGCCCAGGGCCCGGCGACCGTGTGGTTCCGGATGCGCCATCCCCTCGTTGCCGGTGAACCTATCCGGCCTCTGTCGCGCGTATTGATCGCTGCCGACTCCGGCAACGGGGTCAGTCATGCGATCGATTTCCGTACCCATGTATTTGTCAACCCGGAACTGACCGTCCACCTGCACCGGTACCCGGACGGCGAGTTCGTGTGCCTGGACGCCGCAACGACGACGGACGCCGACGGCATCGGCCTCGCGGACACGTTGCTGTCCGACGAACTAGGCCCGATCGGGCGCGCGACACAGGCGTTGTTCATCGGCCCGCGCCGGTGAACCTGGGATCAGGGCGAAGACGACGAGGGTGCAGCGGGCGGCGACGACACGTCGACGGCCGGCGGCGTGACGGTGCTCGTCGAGGCTGACGGCGAGGGCAATATCGGCTCGTACGGCGTCAGGATCTGAACGTTGTCGAACCGGACCTTGTACGTCTGGCCGCCCGCCGCTCTGACGTCCTCGAACGTACCAAGGGTCACGACACCCGGCGCGGAGAACGTACCGTCCGATGCCTCGAACAGCTGCTGCCTGTGTACGCATCCGCGATCGCTCACGTCACACTGCGCGACCTTCATCGAGGTGCCGTCCGCGATGATCTCGACTCGCGTCGTCATACCGTCGCTGAGCGGATGCCGGAACGATCCACTGCCCACGGGCATGAGGCTCGAACCGCTGTGGGTGCCGAGCGCGACACCACCGGAGCACACCCGCAACACGTAGCCCTCGAGGTTGTTGACGAACCGAAACCAGATCGCGCCACAGCTGTCGGGAGTGACCAACGTGACGTTCACCGACAGCTGCATATCATCGATCAGATCCTGCGGGCCAGAGCATCGGTAGCTCA
>DASQPR010000739.1:0-2484 GCA_035643815.1 Micromonosporaceae bacterium
GACCAACCCTGGCACATTGTGCGCCTAAAGGAACACGCCACCGAACCCATGACCGTCGATGACGCCCTGTTCCAGATGGAGATGGTCGGCCACGACTTCTTCCTCTTCATGGACAAGGAATCCGGTCGACCGAGCGTCGTCTATCGCCGGCGCGCGTACGACTACGGAGTCATCGCGCTCGCGAGCTGACGCCACCGAGACCGAAACCTGGCGACGCCGAGCGTGACGACGCCGAAAACCTACGATGCCGGTGAGCAGACCGGACGTCGAGATCTGATGCGGGCTTCTTAGGTGCGGTGCCTTAGGCGTGTGCGGCTGACGCATGCGCCTAAGGCGTCGACCGTCAAACGACCCCTGCAGTGCCCGGGTCGAGCGGCCATGTTGGCCAGATCTCATGGCCGCACGATGGTCTCAACTTTCGCATCAGTCGCACGGTTGCGATGATCTACCGATGTCCCAGACAGCCGTCTCGTACCCACCGGCAAACGACGTGCCTGAGGGCGCCCGGCCGCTCACGTTCAGCCGCTCTGACTTGGTGATCATTGGCGGCAGTGTGGCCGCGATGGCGCTCGCCGCGATCGCGTTCTATGCCCACTTGAACGAGGTTTTGTCGTTCGTCTGCTCCGGCGTGGCCATCGCACTGCTCGCCGCTCTGGTCGGCCGCAGCGTCGAACGTCTCGGCGACCGGCTCGGGGCCGGCGCGACCGGCGTGTTGCAGAGCGCGCTCGGCAACCTGCCGGAGCTGTTCATCTCGTTCTTCGCGCTGCGCGCCGGCCTCCTGACCGTGGTCCAGTCGGCGCTGATCGGCTCGATCCTCGCCAACCTGTTGTTGGTTCTCGGCGCCGCGTTTCTCGTCGGCGGTCTGAAGCACGGCACCCAGCGCTTCGATCACGGTCGGGCGCGAACGACTGTCGTTCTGCTCGCACTCGCGACGGCGGCGCTCGTGCTGCCGAGCCTGGCCGCGCAGCTCCACTCGCCCGCGGGTGGTCACGAGACTCAGCTGTCGGTGGCGGTCGCGATCATCCTGCTGGCGATCTTCGCCCTGTCGTTGCCAGCGTCGCTGCGACGCCAAGCGGAACCGGTGATGGGACGCTCACTCGTCGTCGAGCAACATCCTTCGCCCGTGGGTACGGACGGCAGCAGCACCCAACAATCGAGCGCCGATGGCCCACCGACCTATGAGGCGACCGGCGGCCATGACAAGGCCAGCGCGGTGGGCCGTGTGGAGACCCACGCCGAGGGCCACTGGCCGATCTGGCTCGCCACCGGTCTGCTCGCCTTGGCCGGGGTTGCCGCCGGGCTCGTCTCCGACTGGTTCGTCGACGCGTTGCAGCCGGCGATCGACGCCCTGCACATCTCACCGGCGTTCGCCGGTCTCGTGATCGTCGCGATCGCCGGCAACGCCGTGGAGAACGTCGTCGGGATCCAGTTGGCCGCGCGCAATCAGGCCGACTACGCCGTGTCGGTGATCGTCAACAGTCCACTCCAGATCGCTCTCGTCCTGGCCCCGGCCCTCGTCCTGTTGAGCTTCCTCACCGCCACAACGCTCACGCTCGTCTTCGCACCGCTGCTTGTCGTGTCCGTGGTGGTCGCGGTGATCATCACGGCGTTCATCATCTTCGACGGTGAATCGAACTGGCTGGAGGGCGCAATCCTCATCGCGCTCTACGCGATCATCGCGACGTTGTTCTGGTGGGGCTGAGCCCGGGACCGAGTCGGTGGCTGTGCCCGGCGGTTCGAGCCGTCAGCGGCGGTCGGTCGGCACCAGCGATGCCACCCAGACGTCGCGGTGTTCGTCGCGCTGTTTCCAGGCCGTACGGGCAATTCCCTCGTACGTGAAGCCGGCCTTTTCCGCGACACGGCGCGATGCCTCGTTGCCGACCTGGGCGCGCCACACGATCCGGGACAGCCCGAGCGCGTCGATGCCCCAGTCGGCGAGCGTACGAAGGGCCGCGGTTGCGTAGCCGTGGTTGCGTGCGTACGGCGCCATGCTGAACCCGACTTCGGCCGTGTCCGGCAGTTGCCGGGTCGGGTAGATCCCGAGGTTTGCAAGGCCTACGCATTCATCGTCGGCGTCGGCGATGGTGAACACGGCACCCTCGCCGACGAGCCAGAGTCGTTCGGCCTCACGGTCGCCCGCGACCAACTTTTCGCGCGTGTAGCCGGCGACGGGCACGCTTGCCCACCGTACCGTCTGCGGATCTTGAAAGATTGCGAGCCGGGTGTCGGCGTCGCGCGGTGATACCGGGCGCAGGCTGCCGGAGGTGCCACCGGCCGGCAGCGCGAGTCGCGGCTGGCTCGCGGCGAACGTCGCGGCCTGCCGGGCCGCCGGCGATCCGGAGGCGAGCCATGCCGGAGTGGAGTTGAGCACATCGCCGGACAACAACGCGCCGACCCAACCGTCGGTGAAGCCACCGCCCGGCGCGGCCAGGCGCGCGCGTTGCACGCCCTCGATCTGGACGCCGATGCGTAAGGCCGCCAGCC
>DASQPR010000740.1:0-5411 GCA_035643815.1 Micromonosporaceae bacterium
ATCGAAACCGGCCGCAGTAGCCGTGACGTCGTCGAGCCGTGTGCGTCGACGTACCCCACCCAGACCGGCGCCTTGTCCCGGATCGCTTGCTGCAGAACGGCCATTGCGTTCGTGTGGGCCTGGGAGTCGGTCGGTCCGGCCGCCCGTATGGTGGCCGGCGCCCGCCGGGCCGTGCGTGCCGCGGCATCGCCGCGGCGAAGCGCCTCGACCGCAGCGGCGAGCCGCGGAGCGGTGAGGCCGCGACCGGTGTCGGTGAACGCGGGCAGCGAGAGGGCGTTGCGCCGTGGCGGGGCACGAAAGGCCCGGGTACGCGCGATCACCAGACCGCCGCCGCCATCCTCCTGCACCGGGGCGTACCCGGCGGCGCGCAACTCATCGAGCACACGACTGACGAGATAGGGCGAGATCAGCACGGTCGGCGCGACCGATCGCAGCGACAGCCCGGACAACCGACGGTCGGCGGCCACCTGGATCAGCAGGGCCGCGTCCTCGCTGCGCAGGTAACATCCGGCCGCCCCCAGACGCAACCCACCGTGGCGCCGGGCAACATCGTCGATCATGTACGTCAGCGACTGCGGCACCGCCGTTCGTGACCGCCGGGTGAACATGTTCTGCAGGTCGGTGGCGGTGTGACCGGCGTCGAGAGCGCGCCGAACGCTATCGGGAGTGACCCGGTAGACCGACGCGCCGCCGGCCGACTCGTGTTCGGCGACGAGCGCGAGTTCGGCGGCCAGTGCGGGCTCGGGCGGCCCCGGCACGACGACCGTCAGATCGGCCTGCACGAGCAGATGGTCGACCGGTGGCGGCAGTAGCTTGTCGAGCGCAGCGGCGGCCCGTGACGGCGCCGCCGGCGAACTCGACGACAAGCCCAGGGGGTCGTCGTCGGCGTCGTGCATCGCCGCCGCCGTGACTTCCTCCAGGAGCATCCGGCCGTAGCCGGTCAATCCGCCGAGACCGGTCAGCCCGAGCTGGGCCGCTTCGGCCAGAATCCATCGGACCGGGTCGGCGGTCGTCGGATCGGCCGCCCCAGGCTGCCACGGCGATCGTCGTGGCGATCGCCAGTGGAGTGCGGCCAGCAGATCGTCCTCGGTCGGTGTGCTCCCGGCGCCTCCGGCCGCGAGCAACTCCAACACAGTCGCGCGCAGCCGTGGCGCGCCGCTGCGTTCGAGCTCCGGGCCGAGCACGTTCGGGGCGCGATCGGCGCCGGTTCGGCCGCCGCCCGAGCCCCCGTTCGCCGTAGTCCCGTTGCCGGGTGCACCTGCCGCGCCGTTGGCCGGGAAGGAGCCGCCGTTCGATGCCGTCGACGCGTTGCCGGGACGGTTCGCCAGCCCCGGCTGCCGCGTCATGACGAGCCAGGCGCGGGCAAGCCGGATCCAGCGCTGTGCGGCGGTCGCTTCGATCCACTGGTCGTAGGCGAGCGTGGGCAGGAAACGCGGCTCGCCGGGGCTGCCGTACGTGCTGCCGTCGGTCTCGCCGAGCAGACCGGCGGCGGCCGCGACTTCGAGCAGCACGGTGGCCGCTGGTTCGGTGACCCCGGCCGCGCGCGAGACTCGCCGCAGGTCCCGTACGCCGAGGCCGCCGGTCCGCAGCACCGCCGCCGGATCGTCCGACAGGACGCCGAGCAGGTCCTCCACGTGCCGCACGGTCTCCATGACCTGGCCGGTGCCGGCGGAGTCGACCACCCTGGCCGTACGCGAGGATCCGGAGCCGACGGGTGGGAGCGGATGCAACGGTCCAAGATCGCCGTCGCGTCGCAGCGCGATCGCAACCTCGCGTGGCAGCTCGACCGTGTCGTCGGACACGGCGACCAGCAGGCTTCGGGCCACGAGCGACCCGACCGTCGTGTCGATATCCTTGATCGTTTCCGGACTGGCCGCCCCGATCGGCGGCCCAGCCGCAAGCCGGTCCAGCACCGCCCGTCCGGCCGGTGCCACAGCCAGTAACGCCCGACGGAGCGCCGCCGGGTCAGTGGCGAGCGCGGCCGCCGACGGGTCAAGGAGATGCGCCGGACGACCGAGGCCGGCCGGGTAGGGCGAACTCACCTCGTCGACCGCCGCCACGATACGCAACGCCTCGTCGGCGCCGTACACGATCATCAGGTCCTGGAGCCGTCGCACCGCGGCGCGCACCTGATCGGCCTCGGCCGCACCGGTAAGGGCAAGGATCGCGGCCATCGACGTCGTGTCGCCGTCGTTCGGGTCTCGGGTCAGCCGGGCGGCGTCCAAGATCTCGATGGTGAACAGGTCCAGGCCGTCGAGGGCTCGCGCAACGGACACGCGGGACTGGGAGCGTGCCGCCAATGCCGCCACATCCGGGGGAGGCGGCGTCAGGAGGTCGGGGCGACGACTGAACACAGCGGCGAGCGCGCCGTCGGGCAGCGCGCGGAGGTGGTCGGTGAGAGTGCTGGCCATCGTCGTACAACGCTAGCCGGCTCGGCCGGGAATCGTCGCCCACGGCGGCCGCCAACGCCGGGATTCGGATGTGGGAAGATGGCGGTAGATCGTCTAGACCGCATCTCTACCAGGTCGCTCGCAGGAGGACACATGGCGTCTCACGCCGCATCCGCACCCGATCCCGATCGCCCGGGTGGCGAGGACGACCGGCTGCCGGTGTTGCGATCGAAGGCGCGCCCGGTTCCGCAGGGCAATCTCGGCGTGACCGAGATCCTGTTCGACCGGGCCGGAGCGGCATCCCCGTTCGGCGATGACATGCGTTTCCCGCTGCCCGTGTCGGAGCTGAGCTACGTGCACCCGACCGAGGATGCGTTCCCCGAGCTCTAGCGCGACCACCCACATGTACAGCGATCTTGTGGTCGGCTTCGACCTAGACATGACGTTGATAGATTCTCGGCAGGGCGTTGGCGACGTCTATCGCACGCTCGCCGCGGAGACTGGCGTGCCCATCGACGCGGACCTCGCCAGTTCACGACTTGGTCCACCGCTCGAAATCGAGCTGGCCGAATGGTTCCCGGCCGCCGACGTGCCGGCCATGGCGACCAGGTATCGCGAGATCTACTGCTCGTACGCGATCGAGCGCACACCGCTGCTTCCGGGCGCAGCCGAGGCGCTCGACGCCGTCCACGCCGCCGGTGGACGAGTGATCGTCGTCACGTCCAAATTCACCGGCAACGCCCGTCTCCACCTCGACCACACCGGACTCGATGCCGACGAGCTCGCCGGCTCCGCGCACGGCGACGGCAAGCGCGATGCGCTGCTGCGCTTTCGCGCCCGTTGGTATGTCGGCGATCACGTCGCCGACATGCGGTCCGCGCGAGCCGCCGCCGAAATCGCACCCGGACTGGGCATCGTCGCGGTCGGGGTGACGACCGGGCCGTGCGATGCGCGCGAGTTGACCGATGCCGGCGCCGACGACATCCTGCCCGATCTGCTGGGGTTTCCGGCGCTACTGGCAAAACGCGAATCCGGTTGGTCGCCGCCAGATGTGCCGATAATCTCGACGCGCGCGTAACTTCATCTGTGCGGCGACATCTTGCGGTGACGCAAACAGAAGACGGCGCCCGCTCATCGATGCGACGACAGAGGGATCAACAGTGCCCACGGGACGAGTGAAGTGGTACGACACCGAGAAGGGCTTCGGCTTTCTCACTCGCGAGGATGGCGAGGACGTGTTCGTGCACAAGGCAGCGCTGCCCGACGGCGTGACCGCGCTCAGTCCGGGTCAGCGTGTCGACTTCGGTGTAGCCGAAGGTCGTAAGGGCAGCCAGGCACTGAACGTGAAGGTGCTGGAGTCGCCGACGTCCGTTGCCGAGCTGCGTCGCCGGCCGGCCGAGGAGCTGCATGGACTCATCGAGGACATGATCAAGGTGCTCGAGTCCAAGATCATGCCGGATCTACGTCGTGGTCGGTTCCCGGACAAGAAGGTGTCCAAGACGATCGCCGAAGTCGTCCATGCCGTCGCACGCGAACTGGAGATCTAGCGCCGGCTCACCCAGAGTCCGGCTCAGAGCGAAAAACGATCGGCCGGTACGGCCGGGACGAGCCCCGCGTCGGCGGCACGGTCGAGGAGCGAACGGACCGCCGCATAGCCGGCGCTACCGAGGTTCTCCGTGAACTCGTTGACGTAGAGGGCGATGTGCTGCGCGACGACGTCGGGCTCCATCTCCTGCGCGTGCTCGAGCACGTAGGGTTCGCTGGCCGCCGGGGCCGCCCAGGCCTGCCGTACGGACGCTCGCACCCATTCGGCCGCCTGTGCCGCGTCGACACGTTCACGATGGGCCAGGATCGCACCGAGCGGGATCGGGTGCCCGGTGGAGTGCTCCCACCAGTCGCCGAGATCAACGAGCGCTGTTAGGCCGTAGCGCGGATAGGTGAACCGTGCCTCATGGATGACGAGGCCGGCATCGAATCGGCCCTCGGCCACGCCGGGCATGATCTCGTGGAACGGCAAGATCTCGATCTTGGCGGGATCGTGGCCCGCGGCCCAGAGACGAAATAGCAGGTAGGCCGTCGTTCGATCACCCGGGACGGCGACCGTCGCGCCGGCCAGCCGGGCCGGGTCGCCAGATGGCGTCGCGCCGACCCGACCGGCATCGCTTGTGTCGGTGACCGCGGCTTGGCCGGCGGCGCCGCGCGTCAGCACGAGCGGGCCGCAGCCTCGGCCGAGGGCACCACCGCACGGCAGCAACTTGTACTGGTCGAGCAGCCACGGCAACGCCGCGTAGCTCACCTTCACCAGGTCAAACCGGCCGTCGAGCGATGCCGTATTGGTCACGTCCACGTCGGCGTAGGTCACGTCGATCGGCGGGGCACCCTCGACGAGGCCGTGTACGAGTGCGTGGAACGCAAAGGTGTCATTAGGGCACGGGGAGATGGCTAGCGACAGACTCACCCGACCAACGTAGCGAGTGCCTTTCCGACGCGTGTCAGCGCGCCCATCGCAAGGTCAATCCGCCAGGCCGTACGGTCGCGTGGTCCGACCATGTTCGACACCGTACGGATCTCGACGAACGGCAGGCCGTGATCGTCGGCCGCGGTGGCGACGCCCCAGCCCTCCATCGCCTCGGCGACCGCGTCCGGATGCCGGTCGGTGAGTTCCGACGCACGTGCGGCGGTGCCGGTGACGGTGTGGACGCTCAATATCGAGCCGGTGAGCGCCGACGGCAGACTCGCTGCCACGCGTTCGAGCAGGCCCGGGTCGGCGTCCATGGCATCGGTGCCGAAGCCGAGGTCAGACAGGGTCAGGAAGCCGTCCGGTGAGTCGGCGCCGAGATCGGCGGCGATCGTGCGGCGGCCCACGACGATGTCGCCGAGCGCACCGCGTCGGACGTACGCACCACCGATGCCGGCGCTGATCACCGCGTCGTACGCCACCTGGCCGGCCAATTGCCGCTCGGTCAACCATCGTGCCGTACGTGCGGCCGCCGCTGCGATGCCCACGCCGACCGAGAGCAC
>DASQPR010000741.1:0-4392 GCA_035643815.1 Micromonosporaceae bacterium
CGCGACCACACGGTCGGTACGCCGAAGTAGATCGTTCCGTGTGCCGCCGCGTAGGCCGTGGGAGTCGGCCGCACGGTGTGGGCGAGTCGACATCCGAGGCGCAATGGTCCGAGCACGCCGAGCACGAGACCGTGGACATGAAATAGCGGGAGTCCGTGCACCAGCGTGTCGTCGGCGGTCCACGCCCACGCGTCGGCTAGCGCGTCGATATTCGCCGCCAGGGCGTCGTGGCTGAGTTCGACGCCTTTCGGCCGTCCGGTCGTGCCGCTCGTGTAGAGCACGAGCGCGGTGCCCGCCGCGGGCACGCTGACGGCGCCAGTCGCGGTCCGCGCCGGTTCGGAAACCTCCACGGGTACGGGCGAGCCGTCGTTCCCCATCTCGCACACAAGCAAGGTCGCACCGGAGTCGGCCAGCATGTAGGCCGTCTCGTCCGGCCCGGCATCGGGCGGCAGTGGCACGACCGGGACTCCGGCGAGCAGGCCGCCGACGATGGCGACGATCGTCGATGCGCTGGCCTCGGCACGGACCGCGACGGCCGGCGCGCCCGCTATCCGATCGGCGAAGCTGGTGGCCGCAGCGGCGAGATCGGCGCGCGACATCGATGTTTCGCCGATGACGACGGCGTCGGGTCGGTCGGGCCGGCCGTCGCCGGTCACGCTCTCGGCGAGCGCGGTGAGAGGATGCATGAGTCCCAGCACAGCACAGCCGATGCGTAGCGCAGCCGCGAGGCTCGTTGGTTGGGTCGATGCGTAGCGCAGCCGCGAGGCTCGTTGGTTGGGCCGATGCGTAGTGCGGCCGCGAGGCTCCTCGCTCGGCACAGCGCGGCTGCGGGCCGCTTTGGGGCGGCGAACGCTCAGGCGACCCTGACGTCGACCGCCGGCTGGCTCGGGTCGAGACGGCCGTCTCCAGCGCCGGCCGCGTCGAGGTCCATCGCCCGAGCGATCTGGGCCGGCGGGCGTACGGTGCTGGCGGGCTGGGCGACGACATACTTGCGGGCGGCCTGCACAAAGCCGTCCGCGTAGTGCTCGGGGGCAAAGTCGCCGAGGTAGTAGCGGCGCACGAGCCGACGCGTGGCCGCGATCGGATCGGTGTGCAGCAACTTGTCGAGCGTCGGCCGGATGTCATCGAGAGACTTGTCGAGCACGTACGCCGCCCGGGCCAGCGGAAACTCGGTCTCGTAGGCGTCGGCGGCGAGACCGAGTGGGTTGGTGAGTGCAAACGGCTTGCCGGAGTAGAGCCAGTCGGTCGCGACCGACGACACGTCCCCGATCATCGCGTCGGCGGCGTTGACGCAGTCGAACACCGACATTTCACGCGTCGCGGCCGGTCCGAACAGGTGACTGCGTCCGCTCTTGGCCGCGTCCTCGGCGAGCATTTGCTCGATCCGGGCCACCACCCGCGATGAGGCGGCGTCCCGGCTCGAGTAGGGATGCGGCCGGAAGATCACGCGTACGCCGCGGGCGAGGAGGTCGCCGACGATCCGCTCACCGGATGGCAGGGAGCAGTAGTTGGCATCGGTGTAGAGGCCGACCCAGGTTGTGGCGTAGAGAACGGTTTTGCGCTCGTCCGGTCGGTCGCCGATCTTGGCGGTACTGACGTTGATCGTCTCGACCTGCGGTCGACCGACGATGTCGAAGCGATCGAGCGGGATGTGCACGCCGTTGGCGGCGTAGCGGTCGATCCCGGCCTGGCCGGCAACGAAGATCCGGTCGAACATCGCGGTGACCGGGTTGAAGCTCGACGCCTTGTCCGAGTCGCCATGCAGAAGCTGGATGTGAGTCAGGTGATTGAAGCGGACGATGTGCGTGTTCTTCGCGCCGTTGTTGACGAAGAAGCAGGCCCGCATCCGATCGGTAACGCAGGTGTCGACATGGTTGACGGTCGGGCAATACATGACGGGTGCCTTCGTCTTCGACGCTATCCGCGCGAACGCCGGTTCTTCCCGCACGATCACAACGAACGGTTCACCGATCCGCTCGAGATACGGCAACCACATGGTGAGCTGGTATTCGGTGTTGTCCGGCGCCGAGAAGTAGACGGCGAACTTCGGGTCGTACGCGGTCAGTGCGGTCCGGAACGCCTTGCTGTCCGTACGGCCGCGCAGCCGCAACCGGAGCGCCTGGGCGCCGACGAGGCCGACACCGAGGCAGGCGACGATCGTCGCAGCGAGCACGGGCCAGAGCGGCGCGCGGACCAGTGCTGAGATGCCGAGCGCGATGATGAGCAGGATGTTCGCGATGTAGAACACTCGCGGCGGCACGACGAGACGGCGCTCCCGTTGATAGCCAGGCAGATGGGCGACGCTCATCACCTGTTGGTTCACGAGCTCCTGCAGGTTGGGTTGGGTGACCACGAGCGCGGAGAGTATGACCCCGGTCGCGACCAGCGTCGGCTGCGCGGCGTGCCCGACGCTATCCTCGTAGTCGGCCAAGAGGCTGACGACTATCAGGAGTTGGGCCGGCATCGTCAACGCGAAGCTGACCGTGGCCGAGACCCAGATGACGATGGCGAGCGCGATCGCGGCGAGGATATAACCAGTGTCTCGCCATGACGCGAGGAGCAACGCGATCATGGCAAGCACGGCGACGGCGTTCATCGCCGTCTGCAGCGCCCGAGATTGCAGCTTCGCCCGAAAACTCATGTGTGTCGCTTTCTTCCCGCAGCTATGCGCCGCTCAGCTTAACGAACGATGAACGGACAGAGTACGGGCAACGCCGAACGAGCGGGTAACGAGGACGTCAAGCTATTCCGCGCCCTTGGCCGGTCGTACGGCCGCAAAGACGCAGCGTGATGGCCGTGACGCGGAGAGTAGAGAACGCGGTTCGACGGCGCGTACTCGACCGGTGTCGGCTGACGGCTGGACGGCTCGATAAGGTCGATTTCTACGTGAGTTGCATCGGCGCCGTGGCGTGACGCGAGATACGGATTGCGGGAGGCACGGCATGTTGCGGGAGGCACGGCATGGCTGAGCGATTGGATGGCACCGTGGCGCTGGTCACCGGCGCCTCGAGCGGCATCGGAGAGGCGACTGCGATCGCACTAGCGGCGCAGGGTGCGTCGGTGGCGCTGGCCGCCCGCCGGGTCGACCGGCTCGACGACCTGGCCGCGAAGATTCAATCCGACGGCGGTCGCGCATTGGTGATCCAGGCTGACGTTACCGACGAAGCTCAGGCGCGCGGCGCGGTCGAGCGGACCGCCGGACATTTCGGTCGCCTCGACACGCTCGTCAACAACGCTGGCGTCATGCTGCTCGGTCCGGCCGTCGGCGCGCCGCTGGACGAGTGGCAGCGGATGGTCGACATCAACGTCCTCGGCGTGCTCTACGTCGCGCACGCGGCGCTGCCGCACCTGCTCGCCGCGGCCGAAGACTCGCCGCGCCGCGTGGCGGACATGGTCAATATCAGTTCGGTTGCCGGCCGGGTCGCGCGCAACGGCAGCGCGGTCTACAACGCGACCAAGCATGGCGTTGGAGCCTTCAGCGAGGCGCTCCGGCAGGAAGTCACCCGCCGGCACGTACGCGTCTCGCTCATCGAGCCAGGCGCGGTCGAGACCGAATTGTCGTCACACAACCGGCCGGAGGTGTTGGAGTCGATAAAGAAGCGGTTCACCGACGTCGAGCGGCTCCAAGCGCCGGACATTGCGGACGCCATCACGTACGTGGTGACGCGACCCCGATACGTTGCCATCAACGAGATCCTTATCCGTCCGACCGACCAAGAGGGCTAGTCCGTCTCGCGCGCGATCGGGCCAGCACCTGCGTTGCCCGGCGGGATGGCACTCTCGACAGTCCGCGCACGAGCTGGACGGACACGGAAAGGAGCGAACTGTGCCCGCGCTGCTCGACGTGTCCGGCCTGCGTCGGGCGTTCGGTGGCGTCACCGTGCTCGACGCCGTCACATTCGCGGTCGCGGCCGGACAAGCTATCGCGCTGATCGGTCCGAACGGATCCGGAAAGACCACACTGCTGCGCTGCGTCGTGGGGGCCGATCGCGCCGACGCTGGTGAGATCAGGTTTGCCGGTCGGCGAATGTCCGAAACCGATCCAGGGGTACGGGCGGCGGTCGCGGCTGCCCTCGATGACCTGGAATTCTTCGGCGACCTGTCGGTCGCGGAGCATTTGTCCGTCCTCGCGTTCGCGCACGCCGCGCCCGATCTCACCGAGGTCGACTCGGTGATCCTCGATCTGGGGTTGGACGGCGTCCGCGACCAGTTGCCGCCGACGCTGTCCAGCGGTCAGCGCCGCCGCCTGGCACTGGCGAGCTGTTTCGTGCGGCCGCGTCGTCTCCTGATCCTCGACGAGCCGGAGCAGCGGCTCGAAGCGGCCGGGCGGCAATGGCTGATCGCGAAGCTCCGCGCTGAGAAGGCGGCGGGCACCGCTGTGCTATTCGCATC
>DASQPR010000742.1:0-6747 GCA_035643815.1 Micromonosporaceae bacterium
ACAAACGCGGCATGATCTTCCCGGTCAAGCGCCTCGCCGACCTCGGCTTCACCATCGTCGCGACGATCGGCACGGGTACGGTCTTGCGCCGTTACGGCATCGACTGCGAGATCATCCGCAAGCACTTCGAGACGGTGGCACCGGGAGAGCCCGGCGGGCGCAACGCGGTCGAGATGATCAGCGACGGTTACGTCGGCCTGGTCATCAACACGCCGCAAGGCTCAGGGCGGACCCGCGGCGATGGGTACGAGATCCGCAGCGCCGCGGTGGCGGCCGACATTCCGTGCATCACGACCGTGCCGGGCGCGGCCGCCGCCGTCATGGGCATCGAGGCGCAGATCCGCGGCGAAATGTCGGTGCGGCCGCTGCAGGAGCTGCACGCCGCGCTGCGCGAGGCCGCTCAGTGACCGAGCAGCCGCAAGCGAACGGGGCGCCGTCCCGGAACGGGGGCGCCGCGTGATGTATGAGCGGCTGGCCCGCCCGGTGCTGTTCCGGCTCGGCCGGGGCGACGCCGAGACCGCGCACGAGACCACGCTGCGGTGGCTCGCACGTACGGCGAAGTCACCGGCCGCCGTGCGCGCGCTGGCGGCGGTGAGCCGGGCCGGCGGTGGCGGGCCGCGGACCGTGTTCGGCGTGCGCTTCCCGAACCCGGTCGGCCTGGCCGCCGGCATGGATAAGGACGGACGGGCGCTGGCCGCCTGGCCCGCACTCGGGTTCGGCTTCGTCGAAGTCGGCACGGTGACCGCGCACGCTCAGCCGGGCAACGACCGGCCGCGGCTGTTCCGCTTGCCGGACAGCGGCGCGGTCATCAACCGCATGGGCTTCAACAACGCGGGCGCGGAGGCCTTGGCCGCACGGCTGGCCGCGCTCGGCCCGCCGCCGGTGCCGCTCGGCATCAGCCTGGGCAAGTCGAAGGTCACGCCGCTGGCTAACGCGGTCGACGACTACGTGACGTCGCTGCGCGCGCTGCGGTCGCACGGCGACTATCTGGCCGTCAACGTCAGCTCGCCGAACACGCCGGGTCTTCGCACCCTTCAGGACGCCGGCCAGCTGCGCGATCTGTTATCCGCGCTGCAGGCCGAGCTTGCCGGTGCGAAGCCGCTGCTCGTGAAGGTCGCACCCGACCTAACCGACGGAGCGCTCGGCGAGCTGCTGGAGGTGTGTGTCGAGCATTCCGTCGCCGGCGTGATCGCAACGAACACGACGCTGGCCCGCACCGGTCTCGCCGCCGTGGACGCCGACATCGCGGCTCAAGCGGGCGGCCTGTCGGGCCGGCCGCTCGCCGAGCGGGCGCGCGAGGTGGTCGCGTTCGTGACCCACGAGACCGGGGGAACGATGCCGGTGATCGGCGTTGGCGGCATCACGACCGCCGACGACGCGGAGCGGATGGTTGACGCCGGCGCCAGTTTGGTGCAGATCTACACCGCACTGATCTTTCGCGGTCCCGGGCTCGTCCATGAAATCAATCGTCGACTCGTGCACCGGCCGCCGGTCACGACCGGCGCTCCGGTGCCATGAACCGCTCCGATCGGCCGGCGTTTGATTGGGCGGCGTCTGATTGGGCCGCGTTTGATGGGGGCGCGACGGGAACGCCCGCGACGGTCGGGCCGGCGGTGTCGAGAGAGGAATGACAGATGGACAGTTTCGCCGTACGGCTGCGTCGCGCACTCGACGAACGGGGACCGTTGTGCGTCGGGATCGATCCGCATCCTGAACTCTTGATGCGCTGGGGATTGCCGGATAGCCCGGACGGGCTAGAGCGATTTGCGCAGATTGCGGTAGATGCGTTGGCTGATCGGATAGCTGTAATCAAACCGCAATCTGCCTTCTTCGAGCGGTTCGGTTCGCGGGGAATTGCCACTTTAGAGTCAACTATCCGACAGTTACGGGACGCCGGCGCCATTGTTCTGCTTGACGTGAAGCGCGGCGACATCGGGTCGACCGCGGCCGCGTACGCGAGCGCGTACCTCGATCCGGTGAGTCCAATGTACGTCGATGCGATGACGGCCAGCCCGTACCTGGGCTTTTGGTCATTACAGCCAGTAATCGAGATGGCCGCGACACATGGGGGCGCGGTGTTTGTGCTGGCCATGACGTCGAACCCGGAGGGCGCGACGGTGCAGCAGGCTCGGACGGCCGACGGGCGCACCGTTGCCCAGCAGGTGATTGACGAGATTTCCCAGGTCAACGCGGGTGCCGATCCGTTCGGTGCGGTCGGTGCGGTCATTGGAGCGACGGTCGGGGCGACCGGTCCGGACGTGACGAACATCAATGGACCGATGCTCGCTCCCGGGCTCGGCGTGCAGGGTGGCACCGCCGCTGACCTGCGGACAGTGTTCGGCGACGATCTCTCGCGCGTCATTCCGTCGACGTCGCGCGAGGTGCTGGGCGCCGGTCCGGACATCGGAGCGCTGCGTGATGCCGCCGAGCGCGCCGTCGCTCAGTGCCGTCGGGTGATCACCGAAACAGGCTGACGCGTAGGGTCCCCCCTGCGTTGCCGAAACGTGCCGCGACCGCTAGTTTTCGCTGGCAATTGCGAATCACTACCGCACCACATGCCACAGGCGTACCAACCGGTGTTGGATACGCGAGAGTTGACCTGAGGAGGATTTGTGCCGCTCCCCGAACTGACCGACCAGCAGCGTAAGGACGCGCTGGCGAAGGCCGCCGAGATGCGTAAGGCGCGTGCTGCGCTCAAGGAGCAGCTGAAGGCGGGCAAGACCACGCTGCCGGCGGTGCTGGACCGCGCCGCGACCGACGAGGTGGTCGGCAAGCTCAAGGTCTCCGCGGTGCTGCAGTCGTTGCCCGGCATCGGGAAGATCCGGGCCACGCAGATCATGGAGAAGCTGAAGATCGCTGACAGCCGCCGCCTCAAGGGCCTCGGCGACCAGCAGCGCAAGGCGCTGCTCAGCGAGTTTTCCGCGTCGAACTGAGTTGTCCGGCCTGGACCTGCGAAAAACAGGGTACAAACGAGCAGTGAAGACTGACGGCACGCGCCCGGATAAGTCTCGCCTCACAGTCCTGTCCGGCCCTTCCGGGGTCGGTAAGGACGCGGTGATCGAGGAGATCCGGGCGCGTGCGCCCTGGATCTGGCTGTCCATCTCGATGACCACCCGCAGGCCGCGCGACTACGAGGTCGACGGCAAGCATTACCACTTCGTGGACCGGCGGACGTTCGAGCACCAGGTCCGCGCCGGTCAGCTGCTCGAGTCGGCGGAATTCGCCGGCAATCTGTACGGCACGCCGCGTGGCGCTGTCGAGGCCCATCTCGCCGTTGGCGATCCGGTGTTGCTGAAGATCGATCTGCAGGGCGCCCGCCAGGTGCGCGACGCCATGCCGGACGCGCGTCTGGTTTTCCTGGCTCCGCCGAGCGTCGACGAGTTGAAGCGTCGTCTGCGCGGCCGTGGCACCGATAGCGAGGAGACAATTCGTCGTCGGCTCGAACACGCGGACGAGGAAATGGAAGCCCAATCCGAGTTCGATCTGACCGTGGTCAATGACTCGATCGAGCGAGCCGCTGACGAGTTGGTAGGATTGCTCGGTTGCCATCCGATTTCTGGTGACCGCGCGGCCGTTCATTAGGTGAGTAGCCGCCGCTTGCACATCAGTGCGACCCTGGTGCCGAGGTGCCGTCGTCGCCCGACCCCACAGTTTGAGGAAGCCCCAAAGTGACCGTTGCCACGCCCGAAGGCATCACCAATCCGCCCATCGACGAACTGCTCGAGCGGACATCGTCGAAGTACGCCCTGGTGATCTTCGCGGCCAAGCGAGCCCGCCAGATCAACGCCTACTACAGCCAACTCGGTGAGGGCCTGCTCGAATACGTCGGCCCGCTGGTCGAGACGACGCCGCAGGAGAAGCCGCTGTCGATCGCGATGCGCGAGATCAACTCCGGTCTCCTCGTCGCCGAGCCGACCGAGGGCTGAGCCCTCCCGTGGCCGGCTTGTCCGGCGCGGATGCGGTGCCACCAGACCACCCGGCGCCACCAGATCACCCGGCGCGACCACATCACCCGGCGCCACCAGCCAATACGGCGCCAGTAGTTGAGATAGCGCCACCATCCGATCACCCGGCGGGCGAACGCCCGCGGGTGATCCTTGGCGTGGCCGGTGGCATCGCCGCGTACAAAGCTTGCGAGCTGCTGCGTCTGTTCACCGAGTCCGGCCACGATGTGACGGTCGTGCCGACCGCGGCCGCCCTCGAATTCGTCGGTGCTCCCACTTGGGCCGCGCTGTCCGGCAAGCCGGTCGCGGCCGACGTGTGGGCGAACGTCCACGAGGTGCCCCATGTCCGGCTCGGCCGGCACGCCGATCTCGTCGTGGTTGCCCCCGCGACCGCCGATCTGCTGGCGAAAGCGGCGCACGGTATGGCCGACGACCTGCTGACCAACACATTGCTCACGGCGACGTGCCCGGTGCTGTTCGCGCCGGCTATGCATACCGAGATGTGGATGCACGCCGCCACCGCCGCAAACGTGGCCACGCTGCGCGAGCGCGGTGCGGTTGTGCTCGAACCGGCGGTCGGGCGACTCACCGGCGCCGACACCGGTAAGGGTCGCCTGCCCGAGCCGACCGAAATCTTCGCGGTGGCGCGACGTCTGCTGGCGCGACATCTGCCGGCCGGCGCGGGGGACGCGCCAGGCGCCGACCTGGCCGGTCGGCACGTCGTCGTGACCGCGGGCGGCACACGGGAACCGCTCGACCCGGTACGGTTCCTCGGCAACCGTTCCTCCGGCAAGCAGGGGTACGCATTCGCCCGGACGGCTGTCGCCCGCGGCGCCCGCGTGACACTGATCGCGGCCAATGTGGCGTTGCCGGACCCGGCCGGCGTCGACGTCGTACGAGTGGGGACGACCGCCGAGTTGCGCGAGGCCACGCTCAAGTCGGCGACCGAGGCCGACGTCGTCGTGATGGCGGCCGCACCGGCGGACTTCCGTCCATCGACGTACCAGAGTCACAAGATCAAGAAGCGCGACGACGGCTCGGCGCCGAGCATCGAGCTCGCCGTCAACCCAGACATCTCCGCCGAGTTCGGCGCACAGAAGCGGCCCGGCCAGCTTCTGGTGGCATTCGCGGCGGAGACGAGCGACGGGATCGCCAACGCCCGCGCCAAGCTGGCGCGCAAGCGGGCCGACCTGATCGTCCTGAATGAGGTCGGTGTGGACAAGGCATTCGGCACCGATGACAACGCGGCCACCGTGCTCGACGCGGACGGATCGGTTACCGAGATTGGTCTTCGGGGTAAGGAAGATCTGGCCGACGCCGTGTGGGATCTCGTCACGCGACGATTTGATGGTGTTGACCGCTCGCCGGAAAGTATGTGATCGCCACGTCAGGCGTTATTTGAGACACGTAATGTGGCTGGTTGTGCGTTGTGGCAGAATGCCGCGAGTAGTTTTGTGACTAGATCCGTTGCGCGGATCGGGTCATGTGATGGGTTCAGCTGAATGTCTATGTCCTGAATGTGTACGTCCGCCGTACCTCGCTCGGTGCGCCTAGCGCATCGGTGAATGCGGCCCGTCAATAAGGAGCGCTGTGGCGCGTCGCCTCTTCACCTCCGAGTCGGTCACCGAAGGCCACCCGGACAAGATTGCCGACCAGATCAGCGACGGCGTGCTCGACGCCCTGATCGCGGAGGACCCGCGCAGCCGAGTCGCCGTCGAGACGCTAATCACCACTGGTCAGGTTCACGTCGCCGGTGAGGTGACGACGAACGCGTACGCCGACATCCCGTCGATCGTCCGCGAAACGATCCTGCGCATCGGCTACGACTCGTCGAAGAAGGGCTTCGACGGCGCGTCCTGTGGCGTGAACATCGCGATCGGCTCGCAGTCGCCGGATATCGCCCAGGGCGTTGACTCGGCCATCGAGCTTCGCACCGGCGGTTCCGAGCACGTGCTCGACTCTCAGGGGGCGGGCGACCAGGGCATGATGTTCGGCTTCGCGTGCTCGGAGACGCCGGAGTTGATGCCGCTGCCGATCGCCCTCGCGCACCGGCTGGCTCGGCGGCTGTCCACCGTACGCAAGGACGGCACGGTTCCTTACCTGCGTCCGGACGGCAAGACCCAGGTGACGATCGAGTACGACGGCCTGCGGCCCATCCGACTGAACACGGTCGTCGTGAGTTCGCAGCACGCGCCCGACATCTCGCTCGACTCGCTGCTAGCGCCGGACGTACGCGAGCACGTCATCACGCCGGAGCTGGAGAATCTCGGCCTGGACTGCGACGACTACCGCCTGCTGGTGAACCCGACCGGTCGATTCGAGATCGGTGGCCCGATGGGCGACGCCGGTCTGACCGGCCGGAAGATTATCGTGGACACCTATGGCGGCTACGCCCGCCACGGCGGCGGCGCGTTCTCCGGCAAGGACCCGTCCAAGGTGGACCGCTCGGCCGCGTACGCCATGCGGTGGGTGGCCAAGAACGTGGTCGCGGCCGGTCTCGCCGAGCGTTGCGAGGTCCAGGTCGCGTACGCGATCGGCAAGGCGAAGCCGGTGAGCCTGTTCGTCGAGACGTTCGGCACCGAGGTCGTGCCGGTTGCGTCCATCGAGAGCGCCATCAACGAGGTGTTCGACCTGCGGCCGGCCGCGATCATCCGTGATCTCGACCTGCTGCGCCCGATCTACCAGCAGACCGCCGCCTACGGCCACTTCGGCCGTGAGCTGCCGGACTTCACCTGGGAGCGGACCGACCGGGTGGCCGACCTGAAGTCCGCGGCCGGCGCCTGAGCGCCAGCCGACACCGCAC
>DASQPR010000743.1:0-2113 GCA_035643815.1 Micromonosporaceae bacterium
CGAGGCGCCATCGACAACCGCCGAAGCGTAGCGACGCCGCGAGGCGTCATTGACAACCGCCGAAGCGTAGCGACGCCGCGAGGCGCCAAGCCGTGCTTGCTCCATTGTCGAACAGCGTGCCGCACCACGCGGCGCCGGGTCCGGGATCTGGCCACAACCGACCATACGTCACCGGGCGCGTGCCGGTGGCCAACGTCAGTGCGAGCGATAATTCGGCGCCTCGACGGTCATCTGGATGTCGTGCGGATGGCTTTCCTTGAGACCGGCCGACGTGATCCGGACCAGCTGGCCGCGACGTTGCAGCTCCTCGATGTTCGCTGCGCCGGTGTAATACATGGCCTGGCGCAGCCCGCCGACAAGCTGATGGGCGACGGCCGCGAGCGGGCCACGGAACGGCACCTGGCCCTCGATGCCTTCCGGGATGAGTTTGTCCTCGGCCGTGACATCGGCCTGGAAGTAGCGGTCCTTCGAGTACGACTGGCCGCGCTGCCCGTTCCGCAGGCCGGAGAGGGCGCCGAGCGAGCCCATCCCGCGGTACGACTTGAACTGCTTGCCGTTGATGAAGATCAGATCGCCGGGCGACTCTTCGCAGCCGGCGAGCAACGAGCCGAGCATGACGACATCGGCTCCGGCCACGATCGCTTTCGCGATGTCGCCCGAATACTGCATGCCGCCGTCGCCAATCACCGGCACGCCGGCCGGCTTCGCCGCGCGAGCGGCTTCCATGATCGCGGAGACCTGCGGTACGCCGACGCCGGCCACGACCCGGGTCGTACAGATCGAGCCGGGGCCGACACCGACCTTGATCGCGTCCGCGCCGGCCTCGACGAGCGCTTTCGCTCCCGCGTACGTCGCTACGTTCCCGCCGACGATGTCGACATTGGTGTCGCGCTTGAGCCGACCGATCATCTGGACGACGGCGCTGTTGTGCCCGTGCGCGAGGTCGACCATCAGGACGTCGACGCCCGCCTCGACGAGTGCGCGGGCCCGCTTATACGCGTCCTCGCCAACGCCGATCGCGGCGCCGACCCGCAACCGGCCGGCCGGGTCCTTGGTCGCATGCGGGAATTGCTCGCTCTTGGCGAAGTCCTTGACCGTGATCAGACCGCGCAGGCGGCCGCCGTCGTCCACCAGAGGAAGCTTCTCGATCTTGTGTTGTCGGAGCAGTTCGAGGGCGTCCTGCTTGCTGACTCCGACGCGCGCCGTGACCAGTGGCATAGGCGTCATCACGTCACGCACCAGCGCGGACTTGTCGGCGACGAAGCGCATGTCACGGTTGGTGACGATGCCCGTCAGCCGCCCGGACGCATCCACGACCGGCACGCCGGAGATCCGATAGCGACCACAGAGCGCGTCGACGTCACGGATCGTGTCCTCCGGCGAGCAGACCACCGGGTTGGTGATCATGCCGGCCTCGGATCGCTTCACGAGGTCGACCTGCGATGCCTGTTCGTCGATCGCGAGGTTGCGGTGCAACACACCGAGACCGCCAAGGCGGGCCATCGCGATGGCCATCCGGGACTCGGTCACCGTGTCCATAGCGCTCGACAGCAGCGGAATCGACAGCTCGATCGACCGGGTGCGCTGGGATGTCGTGGACGCCTGGCTGGGGTCGAGGTCACACTGCGCCGGCAGGAGCAGCACGTCGTCGAACGTCAGCGCAAGCGGCAGGCCGTGGTCACCCATAGCTGCGGTCATCGTGGGCGCGCGCTCGATGAAAGCCGGGCGATCGAGATCTTCATCGCGATCGGGGCGGTCGGAGTGGTCGGGATACGAAAGATCCACGGTGATGTCCCCTCGGCTGCGGTGCAACCATCGTACCGACTCGATGCGGCACGATCGTGGCACGGCACCAGGTGAGGTGAGCGCCACGTCACGAGCCCTGCCCAGCGTGCCATCCCGGCGCCGCGCTGTTGCCAGCCGCCCGAGCGGACTACCGTTGACCTGTGCAAGACGAGCCCATCGATCCCTTCGCCGGCGATCCCACGGATCCCGCGGCCGAACTCGCCGGACTGGACGATCCGGAGGAGAACGAGCCGGTCGACACCGACACGCTCGGCGACGCGGAGCGCGAGGATGTCCTCGAAGATCTTGCTGACCTCGAGATCTATCA
>DASQPR010000744.1:0-2421 GCA_035643815.1 Micromonosporaceae bacterium
GGCATCGGCTACTACAACCGGCTCAAATCGAATAAGGCGGTGCAGGTCGCCACGGTGCCGCAAGTCGTCACCGATGTGGCGTCCGGCCGTTACCAGGTCGGCGTCACCCTCGATTCGGAGGTGCGCACGGCGGTAGCCAAGGGTTCACCGGTCTCGCTGATTTGGCCGACCGACGGTGCGATCGCCTTGTACAGCCCCATTGCCGAGACTGCGACGACCCGTCACACTGCGGCGGCCAATGATTGGCTGCGCTACGTATTGTCCACCGAGGGGCAGCAAAAAATCGCCTCGACTGGCTGGCAGCCGGTGGTCCCCGGCGTCGCCGGGCCGCCGCAGCCGGCGGGTGCCACCTCCGTCGCTCCCGATTGGACGAAGTTGTTCGGGCAGCAAAGGCAACTGCTCCAGCAATACCAGGCGATCTTCGGCGCATGACCGCCGCCGGCGACGCGAGGCACCAACCGCGCCGCGGCATGATTGCGGTTGCCGGCGTCATCGTAGCGGCCGCGGCGCTCGTGGTGGTTCCGCTCGCGGAGCTGGTGCGGGTGGCGTCGGAGGATGGCGCATCAGGGGTACGTGACAGCCTGCGCGCGCCAGGGACGCCGCTCGCCATCGTCCACACGCTGGTGATCGCGGCCGTCGTGACAGTCGTCGCGGTCATCGCCGGCACCGCCTGCGCGATCGCCGTCGAACGACGCAGCGGGCGGCTGCGGACCGGACTACGCCTGCTGCTAGCGAGCCCGCTCATCATCCCCGAATTTGTACTCGGCTTCGCCTGGAGCCAGGCCTACGGTCCAGCCGGCGTCGGTGACCAGATCGGCCACGTAACGATCCCGGGTCTGCTCGGTCCGGTCGGAATCGCGCTCGTCCTGGGCGTACACAGCCTTCCGCTCGCCTACCTGGCGATGACCGCCGGCCTGGCCGCGCGCGCCGACCCGGACGCCGAACGCGCGGCCCGCATCGCTGGCGCCGGACCGTGGACCGTCCTGCGGACCGTCACGATTCCGTTGCTGCGGCTGCCATTGCTAGCAGCGGGTGTGCTCGTATTCGTCAGTGCCGTCGGGAGCTTCGCCGTTCCTCAGGTGCTCGGGACACCGGCCGGATTCGCCACCATGTCGACGCTGGTCTATCAGGACCTGGCGTTGTCGGCCGCGCCGGACGCGTTCCGCGATCTCACCGTTCTGGCGTTGGGGATGGCCCTGATCGTTCTCGTGGTGGTCGGCGTGGCCGATCGATGGTTGGGCTCGCTGAACGCTGCCGTCAACCGGCCGCCCGGCGGCCCCGCTGGCGTAGCCACGTCTCGATCCCGCGCCGTGCTCCTCACCGGCATCGTCGTGGCGTACGTGGCGCTGGCCGTCGGCGTACCCATGGTTGCGCTTGTTTTGACCGCACTCGCCCGCGCGCCCGGCCTGCCACCGACGCCCGCGCACTGGACTTGGGCCAATTTCACCTCCGCGTTCGCCGGGCCGACCGCAAGCGCGATTGTGCATACCATCGTGCTGGCTGTTGCCGCCGCATTGTTGGTGCCGGCGCTCGGCGCGCTGGTCGCCGGCGCCTCTCGACATCGCTGGCGCAGCCCGCTTGCAACCACGGTGACGCTAGCCTTCGCGGTGCCAGGATCGGCTCTCGCGGTCGGCGTGCTCATCGGCTACGGGCGGTGGCTCACCGGATCTGTCGTCATCATCCTGCTGGCGTACCTAGCTAAGTTCTGGGTGTTGGGGCACAGGCCGGTGCAGGCGGCGCTCGACCGGCTGCCACCCGATAGCGTCCGGGCGGCCCGCGCGAGCGGCGCCCGTCCGCTTACCGCGGTGCGCACCGTCGTCCTGCCGCCGCTACGGGTCGCTCTCGTGACCGGGGCCGCGCTCGCATTTCTGTTCGCCACTCACGAACTGACGATGTCCACGATTCTCTACGGTCCCGGGAGCGAGACGTTCGCCGTGGTCATCCTGAACCAGCAAGACCTCGGCGACACCGGTGCGACCGCCGCGCTGGCCGTCGTATTGACCATCCCGGCTGTCCTCTTCGCGGCGGTGTTGTTGGCCGTCTCCCGAGCGCGACGCCCACGGCTCGAGAATCACTCGTGACCGCCCTCGCCTGCAGCGGCGTGACGCTGGACTACCCGGGCGTGCCGGTTCTCGCCGGTATCGACCTCGTGATCGCCGACGGCGAGGTGATGGCGCTCCTCGGGGCATCCGGATCGGGGAAGACAACGCTGATACACGCCGTAGCCGGGTTCGTCACCCCGACCGCCGGGGAGATCCGGCTCGGCGGATCGCTGGTATCCACGCCACGCCGATGCGTCGCACCCGAGCGCAGACGGGTCGGCATGGTCTTCCAGAACTATGCGCTGTGGCCCCACATGACGGCGCTCGAAACGGTGGCCTATCCTTTGCGCCGCGCCGGAATCGATCACCGGACCGCATT
>DASQPR010000745.1:0-10256 GCA_035643815.1 Micromonosporaceae bacterium
CCGCGCTGCGCCGTGTGCTCGAGCCAGTGCTCCTCGAAGACCCAGGCGGCGTGCGCGTATCCCGGCACGAACAGGATCGGCGGCCGCGGTTCGTCGGAGGCCGACCGGGCGCTTACGACCTCACGACGTACGGCCGGGATCGGGTGCGCCCACTCGCGCGGCCGCATGATGCGTGTCGTCGGCGCGCTCATCGGGCCGCCTCCAGATCACCGAGCAGACCCTGCAGCGCGCGCAGATAGACGGTGTGGCTTATCTCGAACCAGTGTCGGGTCGAGTTCTTGACCCGAGCATCCGTCCAGCGGCGGTCGGGGGTGGCCACGATGCCCTGCCAGAATTCGGCCGCGCGGCGAGGATCGGCCTCACGTAGACGCAGCCAGCGCGCGATCGTCACCGTCTGCCAGTGCACGATCGGGAACACGCCGGAATCGGGTTGGACCATGCCGGCGACGGCCAGCGTAGGGTGGCGGCGTGCGAACGTGTGCAGCGCCAATTTCGGCCGCCCTTCCGCGTCCGCGTCGAGCACGTCCGGCCCGAGGAACTCGAACCGCGGAAGGTAGCCGGTCGCGAAGATGACGAGGTCGGGTCCGATGTGTTCGCCGTTGGCGAGTACGACACCGTCGCGGTCGAAGCGCTGCACCTCCCCGACGGGTCGTACGCCGCCGTGGCCGATCTGGTAGAGCAGTTGCGAGTTCACGATCGGGTGAGTCTCGTACACGCGGTGGTCGGGCTTGGGCAGGCCGTACCGGGTCACGTCGCCGACCGTCAAGCGCAACGCCCGTGCGAACAGCCACTGGCGCAGCCACAGCGGCAGATGTTTGGCCGCGACTTGGTCGTTGACCTGGTCGGCCGGGCGACCGAACACGTACTTCGGCGCATACCAGTAGCCACGACGAACGGAGTGCCAGCACACGGCGGCGTTCTGCGCGCCTTCGACCGCGATGTCGCAGCCGGTGTTGCCGCCACCGACAACAAGCACCTTGCGCCCGCGCAGCGTAGCCGCCTCTTTGTACGACGACGCATGGATCATCTCGCCGCGGAAGTCGTCCATGCCGTCGTACGCCGGCAGCTTCGGCGACCAGTTGTGCCCGTTGGCGATGATGACGGCCGCATACCGTGCGACGCGTTCGACGCCGCCGCCGCTCGGTCGGGTGCGGACCAGCCATCGGCCGTCGTCGATCGGCTCGATCGAGCTGACCTCGGTGCCGAACCAGATGTGCTCGCGCAAGCCGAAGTGTTCCGTGTAGCGCAGCAGGTAGTCGTTCACCTGACCGTGACTCGGATAATCCGGCCACTCGTCGGGCATCGGGAAGTCCGGGAATTGGGTGAACGGCTTGGACGAGATCAGGTGCGTGCTGGCGTAGACCGGGCTGCGGCTGTGGCGCCAGTTCCAGGCGCCGCCGACGTTCGTCTCACGCTCGAAGCAGTCGACCGAGAATCCCTGCTCGCGAAGGTTCTTGATGGCGACGAGTCCGCTCGCGCCCGCACCGATCACGCAGACGGTTTCACCGCGGTCGTAGACGGGCGTGTCGTCCTTCCACGTCGGCTGCGTCTCGCCGGACCACTCCGTTGACTTCCAGGCGACGCTCATCCACGAACCGCTGTCCTCGTTCCACGCCGACCCGCTCAGGCGACCCGATTCGCCGGGTGCGCTCGACGGTCCCGGTTGACCGGGCCGACCCGGTTGGGCCGGCTGATCGGGTTGGTTTGGCTGGCCCGGCTGAGCTGGCCGCCTCGGTGCGGGTGAATTCGCCGGCACCCCCGGTGTCGATGGCTGCCGTGTGGAGCCCGGCGGCATGGTCGGCGATGTCGCGTCGGTCGTCGTTTGTGTGGTGACTGATCCGGGATCGCGCCGCGCCGAACGACCGCCACCGTGGCGGCCGTGACCATCGCTCGTCCTCCTGGTGCTCAACCGCATGCTCCCCAAACGTCGTCGCCCCCGGCTGCGCCATCTTGGTGCGCCGCGGGCGACTTTGTCCAGTCCTCACCGATTCATTGCGACGCCCTGGGCCAGCGGGCTTCCGCGTCCTCGGTGCGCTCTGGCGACGTGAAGCAGAAACGGTGGAGCAATGGTGCTAGCGCCGGCTCTTGTTCTTCTTCCTACCGGCGGGGTCGGTCATGGTCGGCATGGCCTGCGTGTCCGCCATGGCGATCGTTCCACCGGATCCGCCCGGCACCGACGCTTGACCGCGTGCCTTGCCGTGCGGCGCTCCGGCCGACTGACCCTTGTTCTTGCTATTCCGATGGCTTTTCGCCTGATGCATATCGCGTTTGTCAGGCATGGAGTTAGCCTCCTCGTCGAGGATTTCCTATACCGGCATTCCACACTTACCGTGGCATACGGTACCCAGAACCAAGCAAGATCAAAGGCATTTGCCGGTACGGAGAACCTCAGCCCGCAACCCGTACCTCGACGAGCACCGGCAAGTGATCGCTTGCGGCGACCGCGGATCCGGTCGCGATCACGTCGTACGAGGTGACAGTCAAGCGCGGATCGACGAACACCGCGTCAAGGCGGCGGGTCGGACGAACGGCCGGGAACGTTGGTCGGTCGTCACCGCACGTGACCGCCGCGTCGGTGAGCCCGTTCGCCACCATCGTCCAGGACGGTCCACCAGGCGTCTCGTTGGCGTCGAGCCCGACGATGACCGGATCGGTGATTGCCGTGACGGCATCGTTGAACGCGCGAGCCTGGCCCGGCCGCTCCGCGTCGTCGGTGGCCAGATGCGTGCCGGCGACGACGAACGCGAGTTCATGGCCATCCGAGCCGGTGATCGAGCAGCGCGCGAACGCAGCACCACGTAGGTGACGACCGGGCGTCAGCGGATAGCGCAGGCACCAGGTCTGGAGGACCCGGATCCGTTGCGTTGTCACGATCAGGTTGCCCAATGCCGGCTGGCCGCCGGCCGCGTACAGCATGCCCCACGAATGCGCGAGCTCGGCACACCTCGTACGCCACCGGAGCCGGCGCGGCGCTTCCTGGACGATCACGATGTCCGGCGCGGCGTCGCGTACGACCGACGCGAGCGCGCGCCGATCGTCGTGCAGTCCGTGCACGTTGTAGGTCAGCACCCGAAGCGACGGAGTTTGCGGGGCGCTCGACATCATCGTCAGCGCCGCGCGAGATCGGCAGCGCCGACGACACCGGCCGTGCTCCCCAACGAAGCCCCGACCACGTTCGCGACCGGCAGCTTCGCCCGCTGCGGCAACCGTTGCACGTACGCCCGGCGCGTCGGCTCCAGCAGCAGCTCACCGGCGTCGATCACACCGCCACCGACGACGATCACCTGGGGGTCGAGGACCTGCGCGATATCCGACAAACCCACGCCCAGCCAGTAGCCACACTTCTCGAACGCGTCGAGTGCGACGCGATCACCCGCCTGCGCGGCCGCCGTGATCATCGGACCGTTCAGCTTCGCCAAATCTCCCCCGGCGTCGGCCAGCAATCGTTCGCCGGCCTTGGCGTCGGCCACGATCGCCTCCCGGGCGAATCGCGTAAGCGCCTTGCCGCTCGCATACTGCTCCAGGCAACCGCGGCTGCCACAGCCGCACGGATACCCGTCCTTGACCGCGAGCACGTGACCCATCTCGCCGGCGATCCCGTGCGCTCCGCGCACCAATTCGCCGCCCAACACGATGCCACCACCGATACCCGTGCCGAGGGTGAACATGACCATCGAGTCGTCGGCATCCTTCGCAGCACCGAACCGGAATTCGGCCCACGCCGCAACGTTCGCGTCGTTCTCCACCACCACCGGCACCGGCAGGCGCTTTCCCAACTCGTCCTGCAGCGGCTCGTTCCGCCAGGCGAGGTTGGGCGCGAAGAGGACCGTCGAGCGTTCGGCGTCGATCCAACCGGCCGCACCGATTCCCACCGAATCGACGTTATGCGCAGCGAGCAGCTCGGAGACGACATCGACGATGCGCTCCAGCGTCTCGGCCGTGCTGGCGGCAGGGGTCTCACGGCGTGACTGAGCGATGATCTTGCCGTCGTCGTCGACGACGCCGCCCAGGACCTTGGTTCCGCCGATATCGACGCCGATCGTCAATGACACGCGAGCGTTCCTTCCGCAACCCCGGCTACACCGCCCGGGCGCCACCCCAACGGTGGCTCGCGCAACATTAGCCGTTCGTCGTGAGCAGCGGTGGGGCCTTACCACGAGTCCGCCTGGTGGACGGCGGTACGGCGAAAGTGGTTGCAGCAGACGCCCCGGGCCGCGACGCGAGCTGCTCGCGTCGTCGACACCACATGCCGGTCAGCCTCGCGCTCGCCTGGTTGTTCGTGGTGTCGGTGCGGCCTTGCTGGTCGCAGCGCCCCTGCCCGTCGCTTTGGTCCCGGTCGCCTTCGTGCCAGCCACCTTGGTGCCAGTCGCCTTCGTACCGGCCACCTTGGCGCCGGTTGCCTTAGCGTCTGTCCCCTTGGCGGCTGTCTTCGCCGCCGATGTCTTGGAACCTGCTGCTGCGGTCGCGGCTTTGGCGCCGGCGGTCTTGCCCGGTGCGGCCTTTGCCGTGGTCGTGGTCGTCGTTGCCGATGCCTTGGTCCCGGCGGTCTTGGCGACGGTCGTGCGCCGAGTGGCGGTTGCCTTGGACGTCGCCTTCGCGGACGTCGCCTTTGCGGACGTCGCCTTTGCGGATGTCGCCTTCGCGGACGTTGCCTTGGGCGGCACTGTGCCGGTTGCCTTCGTGCCGGTTGCCTTCGTGCCGGTTGCCTTCGCCCCAGCTGCCTTTGTGCGGGCCGTCTTCCGCGTGGCCTTCGTCGGGGTCGACTTGATCGATGCCGTCGTCGGCGTCGACTTGGTCGGTGCATTCGCTGGGCCGCGCTTCGTGGCGGCCGGCGGCGTGGTGCTGGTCGGCGAGCCGGTTGAGGGCGGGGGAACCGGCGGTTCGGACGGCATGCCCGCCGGCGCCTTGACAGTCTTCTTCGCCATCGGCTTTGGCGTATGCGGTGCACGCCGGGGCGGATCGGTCATCGGCGCGCGTGTCGCCGCCTGCCAAACACTCGAGAAGTCCGCTCCGAGTCCGCCGCCGAACCGGCGGGCGGCGGTGGGCGTCGGTGGCACCGTGTGGGCCGGTTCGCTGGCGCCCGGAACATCGGTGGTCGAGTCCGTACCGGAGGCCGGTTCGCCGATCTGCTCCGGCTCAGGCATCGTCGGCTCGGCTGCCACCGGTTCGGCTGCCACTGGCTCAGCCATCGTCGGCTCGGTCGGGTAGCGCGGCGGGTAGTCGTCGATGACATCCGCCCGGCTGGCGTGTTGACGCGGGCCACGTCCGACGCCGGTCACGTCGCCGAACGCCCGCAGCATCGACGTCACGCCGGACGCGAGGTCGCTCGCGCCGGTAGCGACGCGCTCGACGAGATCCGGTGACGGTTCCCGCACGAAGTCGATTGCCCGGCAGACCGGGCACGAGCAGCACGCCTCGGAGCCGTTCGCGATGTGGTGCGCCGGTGCCGTACGGCGGTCGCCATTGCTGGCGCGAGCCCGGTCGGCATCCCACGTGTCGTTCCGGCGGCCGTATCCCTCGTATTGGTCGTCGTAACGGTCGTCGCGGCGGCGGCGGTCGCGATCCCGGCCGGCGCCGAACCAATCACCGACAAGTCGCGTGGCCGCGCCGGCGAGACCGGCCAGGTCGTCGCCGAGGCTGTCGTCGCGGCGGCCACGCTCACGCTCGCGCGATCGGCGAGCCGCCTGGCGGCTCGCGAACGATGCGGCGGCGAGCGCCGCGGCGATCAGGCGTTCGGCCTCGTCGCGGGCCGTGCCGAGCCGGTCGTCGTCATCACGGCGGGCCATCTCACGCCGCCTTGGCTTCCACGCGACGCTTGAGCTCCTTGAGAGCGGTATCCATGATCACCTTTTCCGCCTTGCGCTTGAACATGCCCATCATGCCTATCGACAGCTCCACGGACAGTTCGTACGTGACGGTTGCGCTGCCATCGCCGTTGTCGGCGATCTCATACGATCCAGTCTGCGCCTTCTGCACCCGCGACGGCGCCACCAGGTGCCACTGGATGCGGGAGATGTCGTCGGCGTACTCGTACGACAGCGTGTATTCGTCCTGGAGGACGCCGGCGTCGATGACGAAACGGACCTGGCTGGCGTAGCCGTCCTCATATTCCTCGATGACCTCGACCGACCGAACCGCGGCTACCCACTTGGGGTAGTGCGGGAAGTCGCAGATCACGGCCGCGATCGCGGCCGCGGACGCGCCGATCACAATCGACTGCGTTGAGGTGTCCGCCATGTTCCGCAGGCTACCGCGTAGCCGCCAGGCGCCACCCGGGCGGCTCGCCCGGGATATGCCGGCGTCGCGACCTGATCCGGCGGCGGGTGGCCGCAGCAGGTACGTTTTTCCCATAACGGCACGCGGAGGACGGCGCCCACCCCGGCGGAGGTCGGCACGGCCCGCGCTCGGCAAGGTAGCCGGATTGCCGTCACCGGGATTGACGAGGAGTTGGCGTGCAGGAGTTCTCGGTTCCACCGGTCGCGGCGATCGCGCCCACGACGAATCTCACTGATCCGGTGTGGGACAACGCGGCCGAGGCGCCCGAGGCCGTGCAGTTCAGCCGATGGGTCGGCGGCGATTGGCGCGATGTCACCTGCGCAGAGTTCCGCGACGACGTCGTGCGCCTGGCCAAGGGGCTGATCGCGGCCGGCGTACAGGCCGGCGACCGCATCGGCCTGATGAGCCGGACGCGCTACGAGTGGACGCTGGCCGACTACGCGATCTGGTCGGCCGGGGCGGTCACCGTGCCGATCTACGAGACGTCCAGCTCCGAGCAGGTTGCGTGGATCATGTCCGACTCGGGCGCGGTTGCCTGCCTCGTGGAGACACCGGCGCACGCGGCAATCGTCGACGAGGTGCGCGACCAACTGGCCGATTTGCGCGATGTCTGGGCCATCGACGGCGGCGATCTCGCGCGGCTCGCTGAGCGCGGCGCCGCGAAATCCGATTCGGTGCTGGACGAGCGGCGGACCGCGGTCATGGCCGACGACGTCGCCACGATCATCTATACGAGCGGCACCACCGGCCGACCGAAGGGCTGTGTGCTGACCCATCGGAACATGTATTCCGACATCGCCAACGCGATCCCGGGTCTGCCCAACCTTTTCCACGAAGGTGCCAGCACGTTGCTGTTCCTGCCGCTCGCGCACTCGTTCGCGCGGTTGATCCAGATCGGCGTGGTGACCTCTCGTACACGCACGCGCCACAGCGCCGACATCAAGAACCTGGCCGATCAACTGGCCGATTTCCGGCCGACGTTCGTCCTCGCCGTACCCAGGGTGTTCGAAAAGGTCTACAACACCGCTCGGCAGCGGGCGCACGCCGACGGCAAGGGCCCGATTTTCGATCGCGCCGACCGCACGGCGGTCGCCTTCAGCGAGGCGCTGGATACCGCGAGCGGCCCCGGCGTCGGCCTTCGCCTGCGACACATGCTGTTCGATCGGCTGGTTTACACAAAGCTCCGCGCCGCGCTCGGCGGCTGCTGTTCGGCGGCGATATCGGGCGGAGCACCGCTGGGCGATCGGCTTGCGCACTTCTTCCGCGGCATCGGGGTCACGGCCTTCGAGGGGTACGGATTGACCGAGACCTCACCGGCCGCGGCGGTGAACCTCGAGCACGCGATCCGGCTCGGCACCGTGGGCCGGCCGCTGCCCGGCGTGACGATCCGCGTCGCCGACGACGGCGAGATCCTGATCAAGGGTGACCTGGTGTTCCAGGGCTACTGGCACAATCCGGCCGCCACGGCCGAGGCCATCGTCGACGAGTGGTTCCACACCGGCGACTTGGGGTCGCTCGACTCCGATGGCTACCTCAAGATCACCGGTCGCAAGAAGGAACTCTTGGTCACCGCGGCCGGCAAGAACGTCGCGCCGGCCGTCCTGGAGGACCGTGTCCGCGCACATCCACTCGTCAGCCAGGCCATGGTCGTCGGCGACGGCAAGCCGTTCATCGCCGCGCTCGTCACTATTGACGATGAGGCGTGGCCGAAGTGGCTCGTCGAAAACGGACTGCCGGCCGACGTCTCGGTGGAAGACATGCGGGCCGATGAACGGGTACGGTCGGCCATCGGCGCGGCGATCGCGGAAGCGAACAAGGCCGTGTCCCAGGCCGAGGCAATCAAGAGTTTCCGGGTGTTGCCGCGCGACTGGACCGAGCAGACCGGCGAACTCACGCCGTCGCTCAAGGTCAAACGCAACGTCGTGATGAAGGAGTATGCCGACGAGATCGCCGCGATCTACGCCTGAACCACCCGACCGTCGCGGTTCGTTCCTCGCTCATCAGCCGCCGCATTCGGACGCAACGGCGGCCGAGGGCGCACGCCCGGGTGGCGGTCCGGACGGCGATGGTCGGCCGCCACCCGGCACGCACGGTGTCTGGGACGACGGCGTCTGGTCCGAGGAGGATTGGACGCTGGAGACAGAAACGACCGAAACCCGGGTCGAGCCCGGCGACGGTTGGCCCGACGACGCACCGACGGCGTGGACCGCCCGCTCGTGGCCCGCGGATCCGGCGATCGACGATCCCGCGATCGGCGGTTCACCGTTTGCGGGTGACCTGGCCACCGGCTATCCGGTAACGAGTCAGCCCGCGGTGGGCGACACCGGAGACGCGGCTGGTTCGGCTGCCGGCCAAACGGGCCAGGTATCGCTGCCGGCCGGTGCGCTTACCGGCGTCAAACGGCGCCTGGCCACGCTCCGCTCCGATCCCGCCGCACTGACCAACACCGGCCAGATCCCCGACTATCAGGTGCCGCCGCGCGCGTTCATGCTGGTCGGTCGATTGGCCGTGCTCGCGCTCGTGACGGTGCTCGGTCTGCTCGCCACCGGCTCGCCGTGGATCGTCGCGTTCGCCGGGTTGCTGGCGGTCGCCTCGCTGCCGTCGTGGGCCACGGTCCCAGGCCGCTGGTCGGCACCGGTCGGCCGGGTAGCGGAGGTCATGATCACCTGCTTCGCGGCCGAGTTCGTCGTACGCAGCGCTCATCCGCACGTGTTCGCGCCGGCCGGAGTGGCCGCTGGCGCGATGCTCCCCTACCTCGTCGTGCCCCCGGTGGCGGCCGCCATGCAGCGGCGGCGAACCGAGGCGGCCGGGCTGCTGGTGCTAGCCGCCATCACGCTGACGGCCATCGGGCTCGCCGACGACCAGGTCAACGACCGCGGCTATCTGACCGCGTCGATCGAGTGGGTGCTGCTGGCCGCCGTCGCGGCCGCGGCCACATCGGTGCTCCGGGATCTGCTCGCCCAACGGCGGGACCGGCCGCAGCCGTACGCGGAAGCGACCCGGCTGCTGACCCAGCTCCGTACGGTGGCCCGCCAACTACCCGGGGCCACGCTCGATCCCGGTGGCCTGGCCGAACATCTGCTCGACGACGTACGGACCGTGGCCCGTTCCGACCGCGCGGCCGTCATGTGCGCGAGCGGCGGGAATCGGCTCGTGGTGCTGGCCCAGTCGGGCGCGGACCGGGTCGACTGGGAGACGTCGCTCGACGCCGACTCGATGATCTCCGAAGCCTGGGCGAACCAGCTGCCACAGACCGGGAGCACATCTCAGGCCCGTACGCACTCCGGCGGTGACGTTTCGGTCCTCGTGGTTCCGCTGGCGGCTGGCGTCCGTACCGTCGGATTGTTGACTCTCGAACGCGACGTAGCCGGCGCATACCCCCGAGACGTGATTAATCGGGTATCGGCGCTGGCCGCGCCCGCGGCACTGCGCCTGGAGGCCGCCTTGCTCTTCGACGAGGTTCGATCACTGGCGACCAACGAGGAGCGGCAGCGCCTCGCACGCGAGATCCACGACGGCGTGGCGCAGGAACTCGTGATGGTCGGATACGGCATCGACAACACGCTCGCGGTGCTGCCGGAGGCCGCCACCGACGCCGCCGACGAGCTGCGAACGCTTCGATCCGAAGTCACCCGCGTGATCACTGAGCTGCGGCTTTCCCTCTTCGAGCTGCGCAGCGAGGTGGACCGCCACGGTGGTCTGGCCGCTGCGATCTCTGAATACGCCCGCACCGTCGGCGCCTCGGGCGGGCTGCGCGTCCACATGTCACTGGACGAGTCGACGGCTCGTCTGCCGGCCGCGGTGGAGGGTGAGCTGCTCCGCATCGCCCAGGAAGCGATCACCAACGCCCGCAAGCATGCCGGTGCGAAGAACCTGTGGGTAACTTGCGCCGTAGACCCTCCATTCGCGCAGGTCGAAGTCTCAGATGATGGTCACGGTATGGCTGACCAGCGCCCGGACGGTCGGTACGGTCTTGCGAT
>DASQPR010000746.1:0-2412 GCA_035643815.1 Micromonosporaceae bacterium
CGCCATCCTGCGACTGTCCGGAACCACTCCGGCCCAGGTGCTGCGGATGGTCCGGTGGGAACTGGTGCTGCTGCTCGGTTTCGCCCTGGTGATCGGTGCGGGGATCGCCGCCGCGACACTGATCCCGATGGTCAAAGGCACAACGGGCACGCCGTCGCCGTACATTCCGCCGGCGGGTTGGGTTGCGGTCATCGGGGGCACCGTCCTCCTCGCTGGCCTGGCGACCGTCGTCCCGGTGCGTCGCGTATTGCGGATGCGACCGGTAGCGGCGATCGGTATCCGAGAGTGACCGCGATCAGTCGGCCGGGGCCGGGACCGCGGCCGGGACGGCGGCAGTGACGGCGGTTCGCTGGTTCGTCGGTTTGCGCTGGTTAGTCGGTTTGCGCTGGCTCGTCGAGCGGGTTGTGCGCAATGCGATCGCTGGCCCCGGCCTGCCACAGCTGGCCGGCCCGGCTGTCCGGCTTTCGACGCGACTGCTCCGCTAGGTAGGCCGTGAATTCGGCGGCGAGGCTAAGGCGCGGATACCTCGCCAGCACCTGATTGCGGAAGGCCACTGGGAAGTCCCGCGCGTCTCGACCAGAGATGTCGACGGCCGTGGACATCTCGAGCAGAAAGCCTTCCGGGTCCTCGTCCGGATCGACCGTGACCGCCATGTGTCGCACCACGACCTGCGCGACCCGTTCGCGGCGGCCGGTGGGCCAACCCGCTCCGGCGCTGAACAGCCAGGCGAGGTGGCCGCCGACGTCCTCGAACGCGACCGTGTGACTATCGAACTCGGCCACGAGCCCGAGGTCGTGCAGGAGCGCCGCGACGTACAGAAGCTCCGGGTCGTGGTCCATGTGGTTCATCGAGGCGTAGGCCGACGCCCAGATGTACGACCGGATGCAGTGGTTCAGCAGTGCGGGCGAGTAGAAGTGGGTCGCCGCCTCGAGCGCCGTGCGGCCGGCCGGCGTCTGCGGTACTTCGATGTCGTTGAGCTCCACGAGACAGTATTACCAGGTGCCATCATCGGTGTCGGTCAAGATCGCGTGTCGTTTGTACGGAACTTGGCCGGTCGGCGCGCCGTCTGAGCGGCCAAGTTCCGTACGAGTGATAGCCGTACGCGCGGGTCAGCCGGCAAACTCCGGGATGACGTTCTTGGCGAACAGGTCGATACTGCCTCGGTCGTACGCCGCGTCGACGAAGTAACCGATCGCGTACGCCAGGCCGACGTCGCGAGCCTCGGACAGCCGCTCGATGATCTGCTCCGGCGTGCCGACCAGTGGCCCGGAGGCGAACTGCTTGTATGAGTTTTCCAGCGTGTCGGCCGGCAGGTGCGGTGCGTAGTGCGCCCGTACCCAGGACAGCTTGTCGGCGACGTCCTTCTCGGTCTCGCCGATGACGACGTTGAAGTTGCCGGACCGGACGATCGCGTCGAAATCGGTCCCCACGTCCTTGCAGTGCTGGGCGAGGATGTCCGACTTGCGGCGGAAGACGTCGGGCGTGGCGTCGAAGTTTGTGTACTGGGCGTATTTCGCGGCGATCCGCAGCGTCTTCTTCTCGCCACCACCGGCGATCCACAGAGGAATTCCGCCGTGCTGCAGCGGCAGCGGCCGACCGATCGCGCCGTCGACCTGATAGTGCTTGCCGGCCAGCGTCGCTGTGCCGGTCGTCCACAGCTGCCGCATGATCTGCACGCCCTCGTCGAGCATCCCGAGGCGTTCCCCAGCGCTCGGGAAGCCGTAGCCGTACGCGCGCCACTCGTGCTCGTACCAGCCGCCGCCGATGCCCATCTCGACTCGACCGCCGGAGATCACGTCGATGGAGGCGGCGACCTTCGCGAGGTACGTCGGATTGCGGTAACCCATACATGTACACATTTGTCCGAGGCGCACTCGGCTCGTCGACGCCGCGAACGCCGCCATCAACGACCAGGCCTCGTAGGTGACCTCGTCCGTCGGCTTGGGGACGGTGTGGAAGTGGTCATACACCCAGATCGACTCGAACGGGCCGGCGTCGGCGTGCTGGGCGAGGTCGCGCATCGCGGCCCACTGATCCTCGACGGGCACGCCAGCCAGGTCGAGGCGCCATCCTTGCGGTACGAACAGTCCAAATCTCATGCGACCCATCCTATTGTCGAACGGTGCGGATGGATGCCGACGAGGTTCGGGCCCGCTTCGCCGAGGCTCGAGTAGCCCGGCTGGCGACGGCGGACGGCGAAGGGCGCCCGCATGTCGTGCCGATCGTGTTCGCGCTGGTCGGCGACGACCTCTATTCGGCGATCGATCTGAAGCCTAAGGCGCACGCCGGGCCGGACTCACGGTTGCGGCGGCTCGACAACATCCGCGCCAATCCCGCGGTGAGTGTGTTGGTCGACGAATATGTGGAGGACTGGCGCCAGTTGTGGTGGGCCCGAGCCGACGGACGCGCTCG
>DASQPR010000747.1:0-4700 GCA_035643815.1 Micromonosporaceae bacterium
CCGCTGAAAGCGAGGCACCCCTGAGCGAGGCACCCCTAGGCGAGGCAGCCCCAGGAGAGGCAGCCCCAGGAGAGACACCGCAAAGAGCGGCACCTCGAAGCGAGGCAGCAGCCCCGAACGACGGCCTCATAGGGCAACGCCGGCCGACCGACGTCAGCGAATTCGGCTCGCCGGGCGAGTTGGCCAAGGCGCTCGCCGAGGTCGGCTACCTCGCCGACGACGGCCTTGCGACCGCCGGATTCCTCGCCATGCGGCTCGGCCGGCCACTGTTCCTGGAGGGCGATGCCGGCGTCGGCAAGACCGCGTTCGCCCAGGCCCTCGCCGACGCGACCGGCGCCCATTTCGTCCGGTTGTCCTGTTACGAGGGCATCGACGTGACGCAGGCGCTTTATGACTGGGACTTCCCGCGGCAGATCCTGCACCTGCGCACGCTGGAGGCGTCCGGTTTGCTATTGGACCCGAACACTGTCGAGGCGAGCCTGTACGACCGCCGGTTCCTGATCGCGCGGCCGCTGCTGGAAGCGCTCGAACACGATCCGTGCGTGCTGCTGGTCGACGAGATCGACCGCGCCGACGACGAGTTCGAGGCGTTCCTGCTGGAGATGCTGGCCGATGCGGCGATCACCATCCCCGAGCTCGGCCGCATCGCTGCGACGACGCCGCCGCTGACCGTGCTGACGAGCAATCGCACGCGGGAGGTGCACGACGCGCTCAAGCGTCGATGCTTGTACCACTGGGTCGAGCATCCTGGATTCGAGCGCGAGGTGCAGATCCTGCGCACGCGGTTGCCCGAATTGACCGCGCGGTTGGCCGATGAGGTGGCGCTGGCGGCCGGCCGGATGCGGTCGATGGATCTCCTCAAACCACCGGGCGTCGCCGAATCGCTCGACTGGGCCGGGGCCCTCCTGGTGCTTGGCGCGCGGACGCTCGATCCGGACGTCGCCGCGAGCACGCTCGGCACGGTGCTCAAATACCGCGAAGACGCCGACCGGGTGCGGGCCAGCGGGCTCGCCGCATTGATCGGCGCGTAAACCGTGGCCCGGGACGTGACCGGCGTTCTCGTCGAATTCGCGCGTACGTTGCGGTCGGCCGGCGTCGACGCGTCGCCGCAACGGGTGTCGTCGATGCTGACCGCGGTCGACGCCCTGGACGTGACGGACGTGCGGGACACGTATTGGGCCGGCCGGATGACGCTCTGTGCAAGTCCGGATGACATCGCGCTCTACGATCTCGGCTTCGCGTCGTATTTCGGCGGTCATACGCCGATCCGCGGTCTGCCGTTCCCGATGGCGAACGTTCTGCCGCGCCCGGCACTGCCGTTCGGCACCGCCGGAACGTCCTTCGAAGGCGAGACGGCCGAGGCCATCGACATTGCCGTGGCCGCCGCCGACACCGAGGTGCTCCGCTCCCGCGATATCGCGACGCTGTCCGCCGTCGAGCGCGCCGACGTCCGCAAAATGATCTCCATGCTCGCGGTCGGCGCAGCACCGCGAGCCAGCCGGCGCCGGATCGGCGCGCTCCGCGGTGACATCGACCCCGGCCGTACGGTGCGGGCCATGCTCCGTCGCGGCGGCGAGCCGACGAGACTTGTCCGACGGCGCCGGCGAACTGTGCCCCGGCGCCTCGTGCTGCTGGTTGACGTGTCCGGCTCGATGTCCCCGTACGCTGATGCGTTGCTGTGCCTGGGTTTCGCTGCGGTCCACCGCGCGCCGAGCCGGACCGAGGTATTCACGATCGGCACGCGCCTGACCCGCGTCACCCGCGCGTTGCGGCATCGAGACCCGGACGCGGCGCTCCGCGCGGCCGGCAGCGCGATCCCCGACTGGCACGGCGGCACCCGTCTTGCGGAGTCGCTCAAGGCGTTCCTCGACCGGTGGGGCCAGCGCGGCGTCGCCCGTGGCGCGGTCGTCGTGTTGTGCAGCGACGGCTGGGAGCGCGGCGACGCCGGACCGCTCGGGGAGCAGGTTGCCCGGTTGTCCCGACTCGCTTATCGGTTGGTATGGGTCAACCCGCACCGCGGCAAACCAGGATTCGAGCCGCTCGCCGCGGGAATGAATGCGTGCCTTCCGCATCTTGATGCGTTCGTATCCGGGCATTCGCTCGATGCTCTCGAAGAGTTGGTTGAGGTGATCGCCCATGCGTGACGTCCTTGACGACCTGGACCGCTGGTACGGCCAGGGGGAACCGGTCGCGATGGCCACGGTCGTCGCGACATGGCGCTCCGCGCCGCGACCGGCCGGCGCCACGATGCTCGTCGGCGCGGACGGCACCGCGGTCGGAAGTGTCTCCGGCGGTTGCGTGGAGGGCGCGGTTTACGAACTCGCGCAGCAGGTCGTCGCGTCCGGCGAGCCGGTGCTGCAGCGCTATGGCGTCAGCGACGACGACGCGTTCGCGGTCGGGCTGACCTGCGGCGGCATCCTCGACATCTATGTCGAGCGGATCGACAACGACTTGTTCCCGCAATTCAAGGACGTGGTGTCGGCCATCCGCACCGGCTCGCCGGTCGCGGTGGTGACCATCGTGCAGAGCACCGGCGACGATCCCGAGCACCGGGTCGGGCATCGGCTCATCGTCTATCCGGACCGGGTCGAGGGGACCCTCGGCAGTCAGCGGATCAATGACGCGGTCACCGACGACGTACGGGGGATGTTGGCCGCGGGCCGTACGGGTGTGCTCCGGTACGGCTACGACGGCGAGCGGCGGGGCGACGAGTTGACCCTGTTCGTGGCGAGCTACCAGGCGCCTCCGCGCATGATCGTGTTCGGTGCGATCGACTTCGCCGCCGCGGTCGCGCGCATGGGCGTCTTCCTCGGCTACAAGGTGACCGTGTGCGACGCCCGGCCGGTGTTCGCGACCAAGCGACGTTTCCCCGATGCCCATGAGGTCGTCGTCGCGTGGCCGCACCGATATCTACAGGCCGAGGCCGACGCGAGCCGCATCGACGAACGCACGGTCGTGTGCGTGCTGACGCACGACCCGAAATTCGACGCACCGGTGCTGGAAGTCGCGCTGCGCCTGCCGCTGGCGTACGTCGGCGCCATGGGCTCCCGCCGTACGCACGACGATCGGCTGGCTCGGCTGCGCGAGGCGGGCATGTCGGAGGACGAGCTCGCTCGCCTCGCGTCACCGGTCGGGTTGGATCTCGGCGCGCGTACGCCTGAAGAGACCGCGGTCAGCGTCGCCGCCGAAATCATCGCCGCGCAGTGGGGCGGCTCGGGCGAACGGCTGACCGAAATCGCCGGACGGATCCATCACGAGCCGTAAGGTCGGATCAGTAGAGGTGCGACGGCGCCGCCGCGGTTACCCGTCGGTCGGAAATTCTTTCGAGCGAGGGTATGAACGGACGAAATGCATATGCAGCCGTCTGGCCATTCAGGACACGTGGATGCGGTCCGATGTCCGTTGTTTTCCTCGCAAACGCGGTCGATCGACCCTCGTTCAGCCGCGTTTCGCCGGCTTGATTTCGGCGGTGTAGCGATCAACAACGCTTGCGCAGCGCCCGTTCACGCGATTGTCTTTTACCAAGCGCGCACGTGACCATCGGAGTTCGCGTCCTGACCACGCGGCGAGAGCAATGCCTTTTGTGGCAATGCCTCGTACCCCGATGAGTTTGTTGTGTTTGACCGGGTTGGGCTTGTTGGGCGTTTCGCTGGCCAACGCGCACGCGACGTGCATTTCCGCGCGTTCGCGCGCCGGATCGGTCGTGAGCCGGGAGGCCTGATGGCGTCGGTCAGTATCACCGTCGACGGAGTTCGCTATGACGACACCGTCGAACCACGCACTTTGCTCGTCCAATATTTGCGCGACAACCTTGGCAAGGTCGGCACCGTCGTTGGCTGCGACACCAGCAACTGCGGCGCCTGCACGGTTCTGCTGAACGGTCGAAGCGTCAAGAGTTGCAGTCTTCTCGCCGTACAAGCCGACGGGCAGGACGTGACGACGATCGAAGGGCTCGCAACCGGCGGGGAGTTGCATCCGGTCCAGCAGGCCTTCCATGATCGCCACGCACTGCAGTGCGGCTTCTGTACGCCGGGAATGATCATGGCGGCGGTGTCGCTGCTCGCCGACGAACCCAACCCGAGCGGCGAGCAGATCCGCGAGGGCATCGAGGGAAATCTGTGCCGGTGCACGGGCTACCAGAACATCGTTCGCGCGATCGGTGACGCCGCGGCCGCCATGCGCACTCCAGGCGCCGATCGCACCATCGCTGCCTCAGCCGATGAGGGGGTGTCGGCATGACCGTCACCGACGACCGTATGGCCGAGGTGGGTGCACCGCGTCGCCGCAAGGAGGACGCGCGACTCATCACCGGCCGGACAAACTGGACGGACAACATCGTCCTGCCCGGGATGCTGCACATGGCGATCCTGCGCAGCCCGATGGCGCGTGCACGCATCACCCAAATCGACGCGTCGGCCGCCCGATCGCAGCCGGGCGTCGTCGACGTCTTCACCGGTCGGGACATCGCCGACATCCAGGGCTCGCTGCCCTGCGCGTGGCCGGTCACCGAAGACATCATCATGCCGAACCGGCCGCCGCTCGCTGTCGACCAGGTCAACCACACCGGCGAACCGGTGGCGGTGGTGGTCGCGCGCAGCAAGGCCGCCGCGGTCGACGCGATCGCTGCGATCGACGTCGACTATGAGCCACTTCCCGTCGTGCTCGACATGGAAGCCGCGATCGCCGACGGTGCCGAGCTC
>DASQPR010000748.1:0-4860 GCA_035643815.1 Micromonosporaceae bacterium
TAGGCCGACAACGCGACATCGTCGGCCGCGATGAGATGAACCGGTGGCCCCTCGCTCGGATGCGCGGAGATCGACGTATTTCCGTTGTGGGCGTGGCTGAGCGGAAGTTTCACCCATTTGCTGGTCGTCGTCGACGACGAGGGCTGGATCGGACGAAACCGCGCCGGTCAATAGTCCGGACGCGGCAGCGCGCCGCCGTCCACAACGGACGGCGGCGCGGCTTGGTTCTCGTACCAGCGAACTTAGAAGTTGATCATGTGGCCGGCCAGACCGTGGATGGCCTCCTTGACCGCTTCACTCAGCGTCGGGTGTGAGTGGATGTTGCGAGCGACGTCGACGTCACGCAGATCCCAAAGCTGTGCCAGAGTCAGCTCCGGCAGCAGTTCGGTGACGTCCGGACCAATCATGTGCGCGCCGAGGAGTTCCCCGGTCGTCGCGTCGCTCAGGATCTTCACGAAGCCGACCGGGTCAGCAATGCCCTGTGCCTTGCCGTTCGCGGTGAACGGAAACTTCGCGACCTTGACTGCGTACCCTTCTTCGACCGCCTGCGTCTCGGTCCAGCCGAAGCTTGCGATCTGCGGCTGGCAGAACGTCGCCCGCGGCACCATAACGAAGTCGATCTCCATCGTTTCGGCACCGGCGATCGTCTCGGCGGCGACGATGCCCATGGCCTCGGCCGCGTGGGCGAGCATCAGCTTTGCCGTGACGTCGCCGATCGCGTAGATGTGCAGCACGTTCGTTCGGCCACGGCGATCGATCGCGATCTCCCGGCGCGCGCCGAGGTCGACACCGGTCTTCTCGATCCCGTATCCGTCGACGTTCGGCGCGAATCCAATCGCCTGCAACACCTTTTCCGCCTGGCGCGTCTCGGTCTTCCCATCCCGCACGAACGTCACCGACACGGAGTCGGCCGACTCGTCGATCGCTTTTACTTGCGCACCGGTCAGGACGTCCACGCCGAGCCGCCGATAGCGCCGGGCCAACTCGGCCGAGACCTCCTCGTCCTCGAGCGGCATCATCCGGTCGAGGTATTCCAAGATGGTCACCTCGACACCGTAGTTGCGCAGCACGTACGCGAACTCGACGCCGATCGCGCCGGCGCCCACGATGATGACGCTCCGGGGCAACGACTCGGACAGGATCTGCTCGGTGTAGGTCACGACGCGGGGGCCGAGCGATGTGCCCGGCAGCAATCGCGCGCTCGCACCGGTCGCGATGATGCAGTTGTCGAACTCGACGGTCTGACGGCCGCCGCCGTTCAACGCGACGTCGATCGTGTGCGGGCCGGTGAACGTGCCGTACCCCTCGAACTCGGTGATGTTGTTCTTCTTCATCAGGAACCGCACGCCGCGAGCGCGACCGTCGGCGACCTTACGGCTGCGGCTGTAGGCGGCGCCGTAATCCATCTTGATCTCGCTATCCGACGAGATCCCGAATGTATTGGCCTCGTTGCGGAGGATGTACGCCAGCTCAGCGTTACGGAGGAGCGCCTTCGACGGTATGCAGCCAATGTTCAGGCACACGCCGCCCCAGTAACGCGGTTCGATGATCGCGACTCGCTGGCCGAGCTGCGCGGCCCGGATAGCGGCCACGTACCCGCCTGGTCCGGCGCCCAGCACCACAACGTCAAAGCGCTCACTCACCGAGGTCAGCCTCCTCATTCATCCGAACTACCACCATGAATCTACGCAGCCGCGAATCGGGCCGCCGGTGAGTTCCAACACCGCTGATCTATGACGCCTCGCGGCTGCGCTACCCATCGGCTGAGTCGTGGCGCCTCGCGGCTGCGCTACGCGTCGGCGGGTGGCCGGCGCCTCGCGGCTGCGCTACGCATCGGCGGGTCATGACGCCTCGCGGCTGCACTACGCGTCGGTGGGGTGCCCGGCAAATTGCCCGGGTACATTGCCGAGCATGACGCTGGCCGAACGCGCGTGCGACATCGCCGACAACGTCCTGTTTCCGGCCGCGCTCGAGGTCGACGCGGCGGCACGCGTACCGGCTGAACACCTGGACCTCCTCGCGGCCGAGGGTTTCTACGGAGCCGCCGCGGACCCGGACGTGGAGTTCGCCGACCTGGCTGCGACGGTGGAGGCGCTCGCGAGCGGCGACCTGGCCACCACGCTGGTGTGGATCCAGCATCTGACGCCGGTCATGGCGCTCCTGGGCGGGGGGTCGCCGCTCGCCGATGCGTGGCTCCCGGCGCTCGTCGCGGGCCAGCGCCGCGGCGGCATCGCGCTCGCGGGCATCCGGCCACCGAAGAACTTCCTACGGGTACGGCATTCCGGCAGCGATTTCGTCCTGGATGGCACCGTGCCATGGGTCACGGGCTGGGGGATGATCGACGTTTTGTACGTTGCCGCCCGCGACGCCGACGACGTTGTGCACTTCCTGCTCATGGACGCACCAGACGTGCCGGCCAGCGGCGACACGGTGGCGCCGACTCTGCGGACGGAGACGCAGCGGCTGGTCGCGCTTCAGGCCAGCAACACGGTCAACGTCACGTTCGACGGCCACCTCGTCCCGGGCGATCGGTTGGTGTCGACGACGCCGTTCAACGAGTGGAAGTCGGGTGACAGCGGCGGCTCGGCGCTGAACGGGTTTTTGGCGCTCGGCGTCGTACGGCGCTGTGCGGCGCTCCTGCGGGGCGGGCCGGGTGAAAACGACGGCATCGCGCTCGCCGCGTCGGCCGACGCGTGCCGTTCGGGACTTCTCGCCGCCGACGCCGCTGGGACGCCCCTCGCGCGCGCGGCCGCATCGGAGCTCGCCTGGCGCGCCGCCGCGACCTTGACGGCATGGCAGGGCGCACGGTCGGTGCTGCGGACCAACCAGGCCCAGCGGCTCGTCCGCGAGGCAACGTTCACCATGGTGTTCGGATCGCGTCCGGCGATCCGTGATGTGCTGCTCGACCGGCTCGGGCACCGGGCCTGACTCGGCCGGTCGCGTTGCGGCGGCGTGTCGAGATCAAGGGGTTGATGCTGCTAACCGCTCGTCGATAACAGCATCAACCCCTTGATCACGCCGATCCGTCATGACCTTGCGGGGAAATGGCTGCCTCAGCTCGATTTGATCATGCAATTTCCCCGCAAGGTCACGTCGAGGCGCCTCGGCCAGCTGCATGCCTCGCCACCCGCGCGGCGGCGCGCCGCTCGGCGCTCCAAGCAGAGCCGCCACAAGGACGTGCCACCTCGGCGCAGCGCGCCGCCCGGCGCTCCCAGCAGGGCCACAAGGACGCGCCGCCCGATCGGCGCGCACCTCAGCTCGCGGGCAGCCGTCCACACCGACATACCGCCCCGATCGGCGCGCCGCCCGGCGCCCCAAGCAGGCCTCCACAACGACGTACCCGCCGATCGACGCTCCACGCATGGCCGCCCACCGCGGGACGCGGGTAGAAATCGTCATGTCCGAAACCCGCCAGCGATTGTCGGACCCACGACGCAGGATTGACGACATGGAACTCGACTTCGAGCGGTGTTATCGGGCCGTCGACAGCCGGGACCAGCGGTTCGACGGCTGGTTCGTAACGGCGGTCTCGTCGACCGGCATCTACTGCCGGCCGTCGTGCCCGGCGATCACGCCGCGCCGGAAGAATGTCGCGTTCTATCCGACCGCTGCGGCCGCACACCGCCTTGGGTATCGCGCGTGTCGGCGCTGCCGTCCCGACGCCGCTCCCGGCTCCCCCGAGTGGGATGTCCGGGCCGACGTGGTGGGTCGCGCCATGCGGCTCATCGGCGACGGAGTCGTAGATCGCGACGGCGTCGACGGGCTCGCCAACCGGCTGGGTTACACGACGCGGCACCTCAACCGGATGCTCGTGGCCGAGGTCGGCGCCGGCCCGTTGGCACTGGCGCGGGCCCAGCGGGCGCAGACCGCTCGCACGTTGATCGAGACGACCGACCTCGGGCTGGCCGAGATCGCGTTCGCGGCCGGGTTCGGCTCGGTCCGCCAGTTCAACGACACGGTCCGTGAGGTCTACTCAATCGCGCCGTCCGAGCTGCGTACCGCCGCGCGACAACGTACGCCGGTCGGCCGCGGGACCCTCACCGTACGGCTGGCCTACCGGCCGCCGCTGCACGCCGCGTCAACACTCGAGTTTCTCCGCATGCGCGCGATTCCCGGCGTCGAGATCGTGACCGATCACGATTACACGCGGGCGATCCGGTTGCCGTACGGCACGGCGTACGTCCAGCTCACGCCGGCCGAGGACCATGTCTCGGCCACGTTGCGACTGGCGGACGTGCGGGACCTGTCTCCGGCGGTCGCCCGGTGCCGGCGACTGTTCGATCTAGACGCCGATCCGGCCGCCATCGACGGCGTACTGGGTGCCGATCCGGCGCTCGCGGAGCAGATCACCGCGGAGCCGGGCGTCCGCGTGCCCCGTGCGGTCGACGGCTTCGAGATTGCCGTACGGGCCATCGTCGGCCAGCAGATCTCTGTCGCGGGAGCGATCACGATCCTCGGCCGGCTCATTGCCGCCGCACCCGACCCCGACGAACTCGACCCAGTCGGCGCGCACGCAAACAGTGCGCAACCAAACGGCGCGGAGCCAGACGGCGCGGGATCGTCGACGGCGGACGCGGAGCGGTTCGGAGTGGGGCTCCGTCCGTTTCCGGACCCGGCAACCGTGGCCAAACTGCCGGACAGTGCGTTCGGCATGCCGAAGGCGCGCATCGCGACAATTCGATCGCTCGCCGAGGCAATCAACGCCGATGAGGTCGTCCTCGACGGAAGCGTCGACCGGGACGAGACGCGAGCTGCGCTCGAGGCCATCCCGGGCATCGGCCCGTGGACGGCCAACTACGTCGCGATGCGAGCCCTCGGTGACCCGGATGTGTTCCTGTCGACAGACATCGCCGTCCGGCG
>DASQPR010000749.1:0-3177 GCA_035643815.1 Micromonosporaceae bacterium
GCACACGGCGGCCGTATTCGGCCAGCGCCGCACCGAGGTTGATCGTGGTGGTTGTCTTACCGACGCCGCCCTTTTGGTTCGCCATTGCCAGGATGCGCGCCGGGCCGTGCTTCTCCAGCGGTACGGGCGTTTCGATGGGCCGCCGGGCTGTGTACGCCGTCGGATCCGCGGGCCCGAGCTCCGCGCCCAGGTTCAAGGCGGACTGTTCGGCCCGCAATGTCGACGTCCACCTCTCGGCCTGCTCGTCGATGCTGCTCATAGTCCCTCAGTCCCTCACAGCAATCAGTCCCGCCAGTGCCGGCCGCACCATGTCGCGGTCCCGCCAGCCAGTCACGGACCGCGCGCTGACGCAGACTCTACGCCACGCGTTGACCCGCGCGCGGTAGACGAACCGGCGTGTTGACCAGCATCTGCGCTCCACGACGGCGCCGCGTCGGACTCTTTCACGACCTAGGCAGCGCATCACAGCGCGGCGGCGAGCGTCGGCCCGAAGACGGTCAACCGCGGGCGCGCGGATGAGCGAGGACGTAGACCTCGCGGAGGTGCTCGACGGTCACCAATGTGTAGACCTGGGTCGTCGTGACCGACGCGTGGCCCAGCAACTCCTGCACAACGCGTACGTCGGCGCCGCCGTCGAGCAGGTGCGTGGCGTACGAGTGGCGCAACGTGTGCGGCGAAATCCGTGCAGCATCCAGCCCCGCCGTCTCGGCCGCCCGCCGCAGGATCGCCCACGCCGACTGGCGCGACAGACGGCCGCCCCGCGCATTGAGAAACACCGCCGGTGTGCCCCGGCCGGTCGCGGCCAGCAGCGGACGGACGCGCACGAAGTAGCTGTCCAGCGCGGCCGCGGCGTACGAACCGATCGGCACGAGCCGTGTGCGCCCGCCCTTGCCGCGCAGCACGGCACTCGCCTCGCCGGACTCGTCAACGAGATCGATGTCATCGCGATCGGCGCCGACCGCCTCCGAGATGCGCGCACCGGTGCCGTAGAGGAACTCGAGCAATGCCCGATCACGCAGAGCGAGCGGGTCGTCGGCCAGCGACCCGGCAGCGCCACCGGACGCCGCCAGCAGTCGTAGCACGTCATCGACCGGTAATGCCTTCGGCAGCCGTTTGGGCGGACTCGGCGGGACCACCTGGTGACTCGGATCGTCGGGCGCGAGACCTTCCCGTACCGCGAATCGATGAAGCCCGCGCACGGCGCTGATCGCGCGGGCCGCGGACGCCGCGGCCAACGGTGGATGCCCGTCGTTTCCCTCGCGCAGAGTTGCCAGGTAGGCAGCGACCTGACGCGGCGTCACGGCGGCCAGATCAACGACCGCGGCCGCCGCGAGCCATGTCAGGTAACGATCGAGATCGCGGCGGTACGCGCTTAACGTGTTGCCGGCGAGGGCGCGCTCGACGGTCAGGTGATCGAGGTACCCACCGACCGTTCGACGCAACGCGGCGGCCGGTTGGGAACCACCCCTACCGACCGCCGCGTCCACGTGGTCGATCTTCGCAGATCAGGCGAGCACGTCGGTCAGGCTCACGTGCGCCATGCCGTGGGCCTCGGCCACCGGGCCGTAGGTGACGTGACCGTCGAACGTGTTCAGACCGAGCGCGAGCGCGTCGTCGCGGCGGAGTGCCTCGCGCCAGCCATGGTTCGCGAGTTCCACCGCGTACGGCAGCGTCACGTTCGTCAACGCGTACGTGCTGGTGTGCGGCACGGAGCCCGGCATGTTCGCCACGCAGTAGAAAACGCTGTTGTGCACCATGTACACGGGATCGGTATGAGTCGTCGGGTGCGAGTCTTCGAAGCAGCCACCCTGGTCGATCGAGATGTCGACGAGGACACTGCCCGGCTTCATGCGGCTGACGAGTTCGTTCGAGACGAGCATCGGAGCCCGCGCGCCCGGCACGAGGACTGCGCCGATCACCAGGTCGGCCTCGAGGACGGCCTTCTCGATCTCGAATGCGTTGGATGCGACCGTGGTCAGCTTGCCCTGGTAGATCGCATCCAGGTGACGCAGCTTGTTGATCGACTTGTCGAGAAGCGTGACGTCGGCCTGCATGCCGAGCGCAATCGTCGTCGCGTTCATGCCGGAGACGCCACCGCCGATGACGACCACGTTCGCCGGCCGTACGCCCGGCACGCCACCCATCAGCACGCCGCGACCGCCGGCCGGGCGCATCAGGTGGTAGGCCCCGACCTGTGGCGCGAGCCGGCCGGCGACCTCGGACATCGGGGCCAGCAGCGGCAGACTCCGGTCCGGCAGCTCGACCGTCTCGTACGCGATGCCGGTCACCTTGCGGTCGATGAGTGCATCGGTGCACGCTTTCGACGCCGCCAGGTGCAGATATGTGAAGAGTGTCTGACCCTCGCGCATGCGGTGGTATTCCTCAGCGATCGGCTCCTTGACCTTGAGCACCAGATCGCCGGTCTCCCACACGTCGTCGGCGGTGGCGAGAATCTTCGCGCCCGCCGCTGTGTACTCGTCGTCGGTGATCGAGGAGCCGAGGCCGGCACCCGTCTCGACGAACACGTCGTGCCCATGACGCACGAGCTCGTGCACACCCGCCGGAGTGATCGCAACGCGATACTCGTGGTTCTTGACCTCGCGGGGGATTCCGACCTTCACTGTGACCCCTCAACTCTTCGCTGTGCCGCACGCGCCGGGGCGCCGTTGCCCCGGTGATCCACACGCGGCCACCGTCGCGAGTCTAAGTCCGACCCGGCCCCGGCGGCAGCGCCACAGCGACAGCCGAGACCACGTTTCCTTGACACTGTGTCACTCTGACCCGTCCACCTGCTGAGACGTGCGTTACGTGGCGTAACGGTGACGTTGCGCGCACCGGCGCCGCGCGACGCGACGGCCGGTGAGCAGCGTCACGACGCGGCGGCACCGCGTCGACGCGGTGATACGTTGCCAATGCGGCGTTTGTTACCGCCGCGAACCTTCCGCTGGCGCGCCTCCCTACTCCCGGTGGTTGCGGTCGCGGACCGCGATGTTGGAGTAATCGACGAATGAGTGGGCTGTGTACGCATCGACCGGCGATGCGTAGCGCAGCCGCGAGCCGTATCCAAACCGCGATGCGTAGCGCAGCCGCGAGCCGTATCCAAACCGCGATGCGTAGCGCAGCCGCGAGCCGTATCCAAACCGCGATGCGTAGCGCAGCCGCGAACCGCTTGTGATG
>DASQPR010000750.1:0-2108 GCA_035643815.1 Micromonosporaceae bacterium
CCGCCACCGCCAGACCGACACAGCAGCAAGCGGCCACGCCTGATGGCGGCCGGCCGGTGTGGGGTTTTCCGCTCGCGCACGCGGCGCTCGCGGCGGAGCGTGCCGCCCAACGCAACAGCACCCACCTCGAACTCCCCGTCATCGGCATGGTCCACCTGCCAGCCAAGGAGGACCTAGTGTTCATCGGCGGTGTCACCGCGATGGCCGCCGTCGGGCTCCTTGAGTGGCCGGTGGCCGTGCTGCTGGGGATCGGCCACACCCTGTCCACCAACCGACACAACAAGTTGTTGCGAGAGTTTGGTGAGGCCCTGCAAGAAGCCTGACTGGATCGGTTAAGCACCACCCGACGGCGCGCCGAAGATGCCGGCGAGAAGCACCTTGTCGATGTCCACGCCGTCCTGCGAACTGAGCGTGAGAGTGCCCGAGTCGTGCGAGATGGTGGCGAGCGTGGCAAAGTCGGCGTCGGCGCCGAACCCGATGGTCACGACCGGCACATTCGTCTTGCCGTTGCGAGCCGTGGCAAGGCGCTTGCGCAGTTGGCTCAGGTCGAGGCCACCGGTCGGGTCGTCGTTGCGGCCATCGGTCAGTAAGACGACGAGGTTCGTGGCGAACTGTTGGTAGTGGGCCATCACCTCTTGCTGAGCGGCCGCGACCGTGTCGTAGAGGCCGGTGTCGCCGGTCGGGACGATCTTCCGGATCGCGTCGATCATGTCCTGCCGACGGGTGCGGCCATCCGACATCGCATCGCTCAGCGTGCCCAACGGTACGAGTGATTTGTAGTCGCGCGAGCCGTCGAGGCCGGACGAGAACACCCACAGACCGACGCTCGACGTGTCGTCGAACTCTTGCACGGCCGCCACCGCTGCGGCCTTGGCCAGATCCATCCGGCTCTTCGTGCCGGTCACGATGTCCTTCATGGACCCGGAGATGTCGAGCACCAGCAACAGATTCGTCGTGCGGGTGATGGCCGTCCACGTGGTCAGTGTCGCCGCGACCGAGCCGGGTGCCGGGACAGCGCGCGGCCGATAGGCGAGCGTCGGTCGGACGCCGTTGGCCGCGGTTGCCAGCGAGCCCCCGATCGCGTTGGCGTCGCGGTAACCGTGCGCCAAAAACAGCGAACGGCCGGCTGCGCCGCGGGCGTACGCCAGGAAGGCGGCCGCCGCGACCGGTCCGGCTTTGGTGCCCCACGGTGGATCAGTGAGGACCAGATAGGGGTAGTCGGCGTCGTAGCCGCCGCTCGTCGGGTAGATCGCGGCGAACGGCTCCTTCGGCTTCGTCTCGTTGTAGGCGATGACATCGCGTTCCAGGGCGGGGAAGCCGGAGCCGTACGCCAGGACCGCCGCCGTCGATGTGGCATCCGCACGGGCGACCTGTGTGACGACGGCGGAGGTATCGGTGACGTAACGCTGCGTGGCTTGCTTGAGCTTGACCACGGCGGCGCGCTCCGTGGCGTCGACCGTACCGTCGTTATTGACGTCGGCGACGGACATGAGCGTGAGCAGCCCCGCCGTCGACGTCTGGGGATCGGTCATGGTGAAGGTGAAGCGTCCGATCTTCTGGCCGTGTTTCGTCCAATACGCCGGGTCGGCGTGGGCCGCGGCGACGGTCGGCCAGTCGAACGCTGTCGAGCCGAGCGCGGTCGCGAGGTCACGGGGCATGGCGATCACCGATGGTGACCGGGCCAGGCTCGGTGCCCGCGAGGGCAGCATGTGCGCGACGATCGCGCTGTTGGCCGCATCGCGTGCCCAGACGCTCGACGCCGGCACCCACGCGTCGGGGGCCGGACCGTTGTCCGCGGCGTCCCAGGGACTCGCGAGCTCGGTTGCCATCAAGGCGGAGTCGCGCGCCTCGACCGTCACGGAGACGCACACGCCGCTGACCGCCGGATTTGTCTTGGCCCAGGCGCGATCGAGTTGGCTGAGCAACGGCGCGATGTCGGGCGATGCCGCGACGACGGCGTTGTCGCGACCGGCGCAGTCGTGCCTGACGGCGAATGAGATGCCAATGGTCAACGATCCGGCGAGCACCACGACGACGATGACGATTACCCGCCACGGGCGGCGGTGCGGCGGTCCACCGAGTCGGTGCGAGCGGACCCGACCGGACAG
>DASQPR010000751.1:0-6640 GCA_035643815.1 Micromonosporaceae bacterium
GTGGTACTCGCCTCGTCGCTCGTACCCGGCAACGAGACCTCGGTCTACCGGGTCATCAACCTGCTCCCCCGGGCCGGTGCCTTCGTGGTGCACAAGGACGTGGCGAAGGTACACGTCTCCGGGCACTCGCCAGCCGGCGAACTGCTCTACCTGCTCAACGTGGTGAAGCCGAGCAACTTCCTGCCGGTTCACGGAGAGTGGCGGCACCTGCGGGCACACGCCCGGCTGGCGATCGAGTCGGGGGTGGCGCCCGACCGCGTGGTGATCTGCGAGGACGGCGACGTCGTCGACCTGGTGGAGGGACAGGTGCGGCTGGCCGGGCACGTCCGCAGCCGATACGTGTACGTCGACGGGCTCGCCGTCGGCGATGTCGGCGAGTCGCTGCTCACCGAGCGCCGCATCCTCGGCGATGGCGGGTTCATCGCCTGCACGGTCGTCGTGGATTCGGTCACCGGCAAGGTGGTCGGCGGTCCGACCGTGTCGGCCAAGGGATTCAGCGAGGACGCGTCCGTGTTCGAGGCCGTGCTCCCGGTCGTGACCGAAGCCCTCGATCGCGCGGCCGCCGACGGGATCGCCGATCCGCATCAGCTCCAGCAGGTCGTACGGCGCACGATCGGGCGCTGGGTCAACGACAAGTACCGCCGCCGGCCGATGATCGTGCCGAACGTGGTCGAGGTCTGATCGCCCACCGTGTGCGGCGCCGCCGGCGTGCGAGGGCACAGCGAGGGTACGTCGCGGGAACCGGCGGCCGCCGTGCCCCGTCGTACCGACATGGCTCATCTCGCCCAGTCTCACGTTTCGCGTCGGGTCGGCGTCCTGGCGACGGCATTGGCCCTGGGTACGCTGTCCATCACTGGCTGCGCCCAGGGCTCGGGCACCACGCTGTCGGCAAGCGGCGCGTCCTCCTCGCCGTCGACCCCGGCGACCGCGGTCCCCGCTCCGACGGTGCCGGCTCCGGTGACCACCGGACCGGCCACGGGATCGATATTGACGCCTCCGCCGGCCCAGCCGCGACAGGGTTCCGGCGGCAATGCCATCCCGCCCGGCTCGACCGTGCTCGTCGCGTCAATGATCGCGCAGACTCTCGCCGCCGTCACCGACAAGAACATGTACGGACCGGTCACGGTCTCCGATGCCGCGCGGGTGTCGAAGGTCGCCGCGGTCATCAACAGCGCGCCGCCCCGGGTGCCCGCGATCGTACGGTGCCCGATGCAAGGCACCGGAAATCTGACGCTTGTCTTCGAGCGGTCGGTGAACGGTCCGGCCGTCGCGACCGTCGTGATCAGCACATCCGGCTGTCCGGGCATGCTCGTACATACGGCATCGGGTGGCGTGATCGGGTTTGACGGCGGGCCGGACACGGTGAAGCAGATCGAGTCGATCCTCGGCGTGCCATGGCCGCAGCCGGCCGGTTAGGTCCGATGCCTCTCGGCGGCACGCGCGGCGTCGAGCGGTCATCGCGCGGTCGGCCAATCGACGTCCTCGACGGATCAGCGCCGATCGCGTGCCTGCGCCGCCAACGCGCGAGCCACGTCGGCCCGCAACTCGCCGAGCAGCCGTCGCAGTCCCGTCGGTATGTCGTCGCCGGCGAGTAGCGCATCGGTGCGATCGAGAGTTTCCGCCGACACGAAATAGCGCGGGTAGAGCCCGGCCGCTATGGTGCGCGCGATCTCCGTGGTCCGGGTCGCCCAGACGTCGGCGATGACGTCGAAGTAGCGGTCCACGTACGGCGCGAGCAGGTCGAGTTGGTCGGACTGGACCATGCCGACGCCGGCCGGATTGCGGCGTACGCCGCCGATGATCCGCTCCTGCGTACGGTTCGGCAGGTCGGAGCGGTCGATCACGGACGCCCAGGCGGTCGCCTTCGCTTCGGCGGTCGGTCGGGCGGCCAGCGCGCCGGCGGCGTTTTCGGCCCCGGCGGTGGTGTTGTCCCGTACGCGTTCCGCCTCGATGTCGGCCTCGTCGAGGCGGCCGTGCCGGGCCAGCGCGCCGGTCAGCGCCCACCGCAGGTCGGTGTCGATCGTGAGCCCGTCGATCCGCCACGTTCCATCCCGCATTGCGGCGACGAGGTCCACATCGTCGCCGCTCGTTGCGACCCGGACGAACAGTCGCGTCCAGGCGAGCTGACTGTCGGTGCCAGGCGCGGCCGACGTCATGTGTTCACGGGCCGAGCGCGCCACCAGCGTCGTCGTTTCGGCTCGCGCTGCCGGATCCACGTACGACGTCAGGCCCGTGATGACGTCGGCGTGCAGCGTTTCCAGGACGCCGATATCGGTCTCGCTGTCGATGCCGGCCAGGACCATGGCGATGAAATCGCGCGCGCCGGCCTCGGCACTGCGCACCATGTCCCAGGTCGCGGCCCAGCACAGGGCGCGCGGGAGCGACTCGACGATGGCGCCGACGTGGGTCCGGGCCGTGGCCAGCGACCGTTCATCGAGGCGGATCCGGGCGTACGTGAGGTCATCGTCGTTGAGTAGGACCAGCGCGGGCTGACGCCGGCCGACGAGCGCCGGCACGTCCGTACGCTCGCCCACGACGTCGAGTTCCACTCGGTCGATTCGGACTAGGCGCGTCGAGCCGTTGCCGTCTACGGCGTTGCCGTCTTCAGGGTTGGCGCCAGAGGCAGTGTCGCCCGACGCGAAGTCGTAGAGGCCGATCGCGATGCGGTGCGATCGCAACGTCGGATGCTCGTCCGGCGCTGTCTGTACGACCGCGAACGACGTGAAGCGCCCGTCGCCACCGACGGTGAAATCGGGTCGCAGCGTGTTCGGGCCGGCGGTCTGCAGCCACTCGCGTGACCAGGCCGACAGGTCCCGCCCGGACGTCTGCTCCAGTGCGGCGAGCAGGTCGGCGAGCGTCGTGTTACCCCAGGCGTGGTCGGCGAAATAGCGCTGCGCGCCGGCGAAGAACTCGTCCGGGCCGACCCACGCGACGAGTTGCTTCAAGACCGAGGCGCCCTTGGCGTACGTGATGCCATCGAAATTCAGTGCCACGTCGTCCAGGTCGCGGATGTCGGCCACGATCGGATGCGTCGACGGCAGCTCGTCCTGGCGGAGCGCCCACGTCTTGTCGTCGCTCGCGAAGGTCGTCCAGGCGTCGCGATAGCGGGTCGCCTCGGCGAGGCAACGGGCGGCGAGGTAGGTCGCGAACGACTCCTTCAGCCACAAGTCGTCCCACCAGCGCATGGTCACGAGGTCGCCGAACCACATGTGCGCGAGTTCGTGCAGGATCACCTCGGCGCGTGACTGCCGGGTCGCTTCGGTCGTCTTCGACCGGAAGACGAAGGCCTCGGTGAATGTGACGCACCCGACGTTCTCCATCGCGCCGATGTTGTATTCGGGCACGAAGACCTGGTCGTACTTTGCGAACGGGTAGGGCTGGTCGAAGTGCTCGATGTAGTAGTCGAAGCCCTGCTTCGTGATCCCGAAAATGTCGGCCGGCTCCAGGTATTCGGCGAGCGATCGCCGGCACGCCACGCCGAATGGCACCACCCGTCCGTCCGGCGCGGTGTACGTGTCGGTGACGTAGTGATAGTCGCCGGCGACGACCGCGGTGAGGTAGGTCGAGATTCGTGGCGTCGGCGCAAACCGCCACGTGGCGGCATCGTCGCGGACGGCGCCGTCCGCGCCCAGTGCCGGCGTTGGCGTCGGAGCGGGCGAGTTGGAGATGACCAGCCACCCCTGCGGCACGGTGACAGTGAACGCGAAGCTCGCCTTCAGGTCCGGCTGCTCGAACGTCGCGTAGAGCCGGCGCGCCTCGGGCACCTCGAAGTGCGTGTACAGGTAGGTGCGCCCGTCGGCCGGGTCGACCGTACGGTGCAGACCCTCGCCCGTGTTCATGTACGCGCAGTCGGCCTCGATTCGCAGCACGTTGTCGGCCGCGAGGTCGTCGAGGTGCACGCGACTGTCGAGGTACGTCGTGGCCGGGTCGAGGACGCGTCCGTTCAGCGTGATCGTCCGCACGCGGGGAGCGATGAGGTCGACGAACGTGGACGCGCCCGGTGACGTACACGCGAAGCGGATCTCGGTCACCGAGTCGAACGTCGCGCCGCCGGAGGTGAAGTCGAGATCGACCGCGTACGTGTCGATCCGGAGCAGGTCACCCCGCGTACGCGCCTCGTCACGGGTCAGGTTGGTTCCGGGCACCAGCGGCCTCCGTCGCATCGCGGGCAATCCCCGAAGACGTTACCGCCCGACGCGATCGGGGCTATGCAACGGCCCGGAGCATGTGACAGGCTGCTGACCTCATCCACGGGGGACACACGGAACGGCTATGCGCAGAATCGTCCACGCACTCACCGTCGTCGTACTGCTTGCTGGCTTCTACGTCTTGTGCCTCGCGATCCTCGCCGCGCTGGTTGCCCTCGACGTCGTCGTTACCAAGGCCGATGCGTCGGCGCCCGCGCTCGCGCGCGAGGTCGCGATCGCCTACCTCCTCACCGCCGTCGCCGTCTACGTCGTGGTGCGCGGCGTGTTCGTGTCCACTCGGGTGCGGCATCGGCACATCGTCGGCGTCATGGTGACCGATCGCGACGAGCCGGCGCTGTGGGAACGCGTGCGATTCCTGGCCCGCGCGGTGGGCACGCGGCCGCCCGCGCGGATCTACCTGGTGCCGGACGTGAATGCGGCGGTCTGGGAGAACGCGAAGCTGCTGGGTCTGATCCCGGGCCGGCGCAGCATGATGATCGGGATGCCGCTGCTGATTGCGTTGACGCCGGCCCAATTCGACTCGGTCATCGCGCACGAGCTCGGTCACTACGGCAATCGCGACACGCGCCTCGGTGCGCTGGACCACCGCGCCCGGGAGAGCGTGATGGCGGCCGTCGCCGCGGCGCAGGGACGGCTCACCGCTCGGCGGGGGGCCGATGGCAAGCCACGCCGGTTCCGCCTGCCAGGTCAGGCGGTATTCGTCGCGCTGTTCAGGATGTACGCCCGTCTGGTCCTGTCGGTGACGCAGCACGCCAGCCGGCGGCAGGAAATCGCCGCCGACAGCGTCGCCGCCGCCATCGCTGGCCAGGCCAATGCCGCCGCCGGACTCCGGGAACTGCCGGCGGTCGAGGCCGCCTTTTCGTTCTACATCGACCGGTACGTCGCGGCCGGCGTCGAGCGTGACATGCTCCCCATCCCCGGCGAGGTGCTCGGCGGGTTCGCCGCGCTCCTGGCCGAGCCGTCTCGGCGGGCCGAACTGGACGATCTGCGGCAGGATCCGACGGCCGAGACACCGGACCCGTTCGATTCGCACCCAGCGATCCGTGACCGCATCGCCACCATCGAGGCTCTCCCACCCGATGGCCGGCCACTGGACACGTCGGACGCGCGGGCGCTGGCGACGCTGTCCGATCCAAAGGCGACGTTGGCCGCTGTCGGAGCGCGCATGCTCGTTCGCAACGGCGCCGGCAAGCAGGCGGTTGACTGGGACACGCTGGCCACCGCGGCGGCCGCGGACCGGGCGGCCCGGTCGGCCGACCCGCTGCGCATCGCGGTCGCGTCGTTCTATCAGCAGCCGCGGGCATTGTCCGGTCTCCTCGACGCGATCGACGCCGGACAGCTCGGCGAGATTCTCGATCGGCTACCGAAATCCGACGGAGCAACGAAGGTGAAAGCGGGCACCCGGGCGGCGCGAGAGCTCGCGAAGACATCGATGATTCCGATGGTGGCGGCCTGGGCACTGGCCGAGCTGGCCGCTCAGGGCCGTGTACGCTGGCGCAACTCGTGGGCGGACGCGGACGGCGCGATCGAGATGGCGCCCGATCTCGACGAGAAGCTCCAAGCCGCGGTCGATGCGTTGGCGGCCGTTTCACCCGACGCCGGGCCGATGCGCGCGGTCGTCTACGCGATGGGAGTTCCGGCATGAGCGTGTTTGACAAGCTGCTGGGTCGCAAGCCCACGTTCGGTGTGGTCGGTACGGCGACGACGCCGGTGTCGACCGAGGCGCCGCCACGCACGATCAAGCCGGCCGAGTACGGCCTGCCGCCGCGGGCCGAGCTCATCGACAAGTTGGCCGAACCGCATCCGCTCACGGTCGCGGCATTGGCGGCCGTCGAAGCGCGCGACACCGGCGCGATCATGGCCGTCATCGAGACCGCAGGGACCGACTGGGAACGTCGGCATGCGCTGGTTGCCGCGCTGGCTACCCAAGCCGACGAGGACGATAGCTGGCTCATCGCGTGGCTCGCCGCCGAGCCAGACAACCCGATCGCCCTCGCGACGTACGCAAAGAACCTGTCGACGACTGCCTTCGCGATCCGTACGGCGTCGCGGGCCGAAGACGTCGAGCGTGACCAGTGGGAGGCGTTCTTCCGGGTCCTCCGGCAGGCACCGGAGCACTGCCTGCACGCTGCCGCGGTCGCCCCCGACGACCCGACGCCATGGGTGGTCCTGCAGACGATCGCGCAGGGCCTGCAGTACGACAACGACGAGTACCGGAAGATCTTCGGTGAGGTGGTGTCGCGCGCGCCGTATCACGTGCACGCCCACGCCGCTGCGCTGTCCTACTGGCTGCCACGCTGGTTCGGCTCGGACGAGCTGGCCGAGTCGTTCGTTAACGAGGCGACGCTCGCCAAGCCGGCCGGAACGCTCCTCACCCATCTGCGGCTCGAGTGGTTCTACTTCGAGCGGATCCCCAAGAGCGAGACCGACCG